>JACPCC010000060.1 GCA_016179995.1 Candidatus Woesearchaeota archaeon
TTTTAATGCCTCTTCTAAAGGTGATTATTACGCTGCAGCAAGTTACTGTTTTACTAACAATTTAGTCCTTAAAAAACTGTTTTACGAACAGAAAAGATTACCTTTATCGCGCTACCCTAGTCTTTTTACTTTAATGGAGAAAAAAATTAATACTTTAGAAAGAGATTTAGCACAAGAAGAAATTTCCACCATCAGCAGTCTGCAAGCTTACATGATTATTAAAGAAAGACTGCAAGATGCAAAGAAACAAATTGAGAAATATAAAGAAACTATCAGAAATAATGAGAATAAAGACAATAAAAATAATACAGAAAATTCAATCAATTCTACTGAAGCAGGCAATCTCTTAGCCTATGTTGAAGAACGTTACTTTTCAGCTGTATCCTGGCAGAAATTTATGGCTATGGACGGCAAAAAATTAGTAATTAACCCGGCTAAATTAAAAGAATCTTGTCAGAATAAGATTTCTGAAGCTGAAGAAAGATATCAATATGCGGCTTTGTTTTTAGGAAATCTAAATCTTCAAAATATTAGAGAACGTTTAGATTCCTCTAAAAAATTTTACGAGCAAAATGAAACAGTATTGTGTTTAATTGGCGCATCACAAGCTAAGGCTGAAGCTGATGCTATTCTTGGCACTATGGGTTTAACTGAAGCAGATTTACCACGCTTTTTAGAAAGCAAAAAGACTGCTGTAGAAAGAGTTATTGCCCAAAACACCGCCGCAGGCTATTTTCCTATCTTAGGCTATTCCTATTATCAATACGCCGGCTCTTTACAGGCTGATAGTCCATTTGATGCTTTAATGTATTTAGAATATTCTTTAGAAATGAGCGATTTGCAGATATATTTTCCGGAAGAAGATGTTTTACCCAGATCAACAATTAAACAGTTTTTTAATAGTCAAGAACGATTGATTTATTTAATATTTGGGTTGATATTAGGGGTATTAATTGGTTTTATTATTGGCTGGCAGAAGAAAAAACCATTAAGGTTTGAGTTTGTGGGAAAGTAGGGAATAAATTTAAGAAAATATTAAGATTAATTTAATCAAAATAAGTACTTCTTTAGAATAATTATAAAAAAACCCCTGGCAAGCCACCGAAGCAGCTTGCTGGGGAAAAAGAGGTGATAGATGTTTAAACTATAAAATTGGCACTTATTTATAAACCTTTTGGAACAGTTAGTATTTTAAAGTGGTTACGAGGACAAAAATGACGTCACTAAATGTAGACGAAATGTTGGAGGTAATTTTTTGTTAAAGAGCACTAGCCCTAGCATTTACCACTAACTAGAAGTCTCACACAAAAGGTTTAAATAAATGATTATTTTTTTAATAATAACATGTTTTTTACTAAGAAAATTAGAGGAGAAAAAGTTTCCAGAATGAACTACTCTGGACGCAAGAGACATAATGATTTAATAGCTAAAATAGAAGGTTATATTCCTGAATTTCACCCAACAAAAGTATATTCCTGGCATTCTAATCCTAATTCACTATCTTCTGGGCTTGGTAGGCTAATGTATGAAAAAAGCGTTGGTCCTGTTATATTAATTGACAAAAAAGTTTTAAAGAATACTTTCCTGGAAGATTCTGAAAGGTTTTTGTTTGTAAATTCACCTAATTCTAATTGGAATATAATGAAAAAAATAGTAACTCCCACCAGATTAGATTTTTATGAACAAATAGTAGCTCATGAATATGGTCATTTGATTGAGGATAAATTATCAAACAGGATGACAGATTCGATGAAAGAGCCTTTTGCCTTTTGGTTTAGTGAAGTAATTACTGGATTTACATCATTATTTCTCTCATATGCTGATTATTATGAGGGATTTGAGCAAATGGAAATGACATATGAACAATTACATAATTCATTAGCTAGACAAGGGATAGAACATACTTTAAAAAATATTGATAATGTATTAAATATTTAACATAGATTAAAAACGAAAATATTTCTCATTAACGGTTGATAGATTTAAAGCCATTTTAAATAGATTATTCAAATTGTAATTAATAACCACTACTAAGTGATAAATAAAGAAAGATTTATAAATAAAGCAGTATATCTCTGATAATATGAATCGCTTTACAAAACTACTCTTAGCAGGGATTATTGGTCTTGGAACTACTTATATTGCTACAGAACGTTTTCCTCAGCTTCAGCGTTACAAAAATTCTATTCTTCCATTTACTAACCTAATTGAAGAACAGGGAGTACCCAATTCTATGGAAAAAGCTGACGGCCTTATGCCTGTCGTTAAAGTAAAACACACAAATCAGCGTAATCAACTAGAAGATAAGATAGCTGAACTTTTTATTACTAGAATGGATAATTTTAATGACTATTTTCCCGGAGGTATTCTACTTGGAAAGAATGAAACTGAAAAAGGAAATTTCTTTGGGAAATATACTAGTTATGATCCACAAAAAACTCAAGAAACAGTTGAAGATATCTTAAAGAAAGCAGGAAAAACAAGGCAACGTACTCTGATTTATGAAGAAGGAGAAGGTGGCTACGTAGCCGGAATAGGAGTTTTGCCGGCAGCTAAAGACATTGGAAAATATTATACGAATAATACTATTGGATCAACCATTAAAGGAAGAGTAATTCCTTCTGAAAGTAATGATTTTCGTTCAGCTCAGGTAGAAAAATTATTTGATGAGTATGCACAAGAATTGTACGATCGCGGTGTGAATGTCGTTTTAGGACCAGTACTAGATGCCGTATTTGAAGAAGATACGCAGAATGTTCTTTCTCAACAAGATCGTCAATTTAGTCATAAACATATAGAGATCATCCACGTCGTTGGGCAGGACAAACTTATTCTTTGTTTAAAAAAGATCTACAAGGCATTATGATAAGCCATACCGGAAATCCTTCAGACTTGGATCGACCATATTCTATTTCAGAAAGAGCATATGAATACCTTACGAAGGAGAGTTATCCTGCATCACAAAGTGAAGAGGATGTTTTTGCAAACAATCGCCGTGAAAAAGGTCGTCATAAAGGAATAAATTATCAAGGATTAACAATGATCGATGATTTATCTATGCGTGGATTAATAGATTATGTACAAACTGCACCTCTAAGTAGCAGAGGAAAATTACTCACGGCACAAGCAAAAACGCCTGAATCTAAAGCAGCAATCCTAGCCTTTGCTCAAGGTGCAGATACTATTATTTGCCTTCATGCTGATTTAGATGAAATAGTACAAAGTGTTGCTTCTGCTTATCATGCAGATAAACAATTTGCAAGTCAAGTGAATAAAGCATTACAAAAATATGCTGTTTTTGCAAAGTAAGAGTTAGAGCAAAGTTAATGTGAACTTTAAAAAATGAAAAGAAAAAATATAGCAAAGATTGGACTTTG
>JACPCC010000061.1 GCA_016179995.1 Candidatus Woesearchaeota archaeon
CTTTTAGATAAGTCTCTCCATTCTCTTCTTTCAATTCAATAATAGTGCTGCCTAAAGCAGGCAATCCGCCACCAGAACCATAATCTAAAGGTGGGCCTTGCGAATTAAGATAATTTAAGTCTAAATAATTGCCAAAACAATTACTTTGTGTGTTTTTTTGCGCATCAGTTTTCATCGTTATTATAGTTTGCTTCAATTTTTCTATAGCTTGAAATTGTTCCTGAGGGATAGTTGGCTTGTTTGCTTGCAATTCATCTTCACCTAATTTAACATCGGGCAGGATTTTTTTACTGGTATCTAAAATTCCACCGACATTCATTTTTAACTCCTCAAATAAACTGCTATCACCAAAATAGAGCATCACTAAAATAACTAAAGCGACTAAAGGGATTATCCAAAATATTAGTTTGCTTTCCCAACCCATTATAACCACTGCCCCAATCTTTCTAATAAACTTTGACCGGATTTATCTAATCCAACGTACCAGGCGATGACAAAGATTAGTAAAATGATGGCTAAAATCATAATCACTAATTCCCACATTTCCATGCCTTTTTTGTTGTGGAATAATCTATTGAAAAGAGTAAATCGTGGACTACTACTTTTCTTTAGTTTAGTATTTTTCATAATCCAATCTTTCCTCGCAATTGCCAGACAAAGTAAAGAAAAGCCAATCCCAGCAGAAGGCTAAGCAGGAGGATGGCTAAAGTCTGCGGGCTAGTCCAATCTACACCTTTTTTATCCCAGTGTTGGTTCATCTTTACCTACAATATCTTTTAGTTCCAAAATCAGTACATCTCTTGTCGTTTTCTGTTCCGCTGTTGCAATCTTTATCTTCAGTACATTTTTTAGGCGCGCCTAAGCAGCATGTTCCGGAAGAGCATTCAAAAGCGCTGGATTCTAAAGTGAAGCTAGGACATTCTGAACCAGAGGAAGCGCAAACTCCGCCTTTACTTTCGCAGTTGGAAAATTGCTGGCTCGCTGGACCAGTTTGTTTATTGAAGATAAGAAGTATAATGGTTAATGCCACTAAAGCCATGACTGCGCCGATAATTATCCACCACATATCGGCACTAGCTTTTTTTTGATTACTCGTTTTACTTGTTTTTTTAAGTTTCATTTGAGGACCTCTTTATTTTAGCTCAGAGCTTTTATGTTGCGCGGTAATCAGAAAGAAAAACAGAAAGAAAAAAAATTAAACCGTTTTTTAACCCCAAACACAAGCGGAACTTTCACACGTAGTCTTATCGTCGCTAAAAGCTTTACAACGAGAGATCACTTCTTTAAAATTTGTTCTGGCTTGTTCTTCAGCTGCCGGAGCAGATTCTGCGGCTGTAAATTCTTTAGTGAAAGTGCTTTCATCTACGGCAGTAGGCTGGCACTTGCCATATCCTATCTTCATAGTTAACAAAGCAGTTTGACTTTGTTGATTGACTCCTTGCTGAAAGATATTAATTCTTCCTGTAAAAACCATTATCAGAACGACTAAAACTACTAACGCTAAAACCGTAATTATAATTACATTTATAGAAAGAGCTTCTCCCTTTTTATTTAACATTTTTTCACCTCAAATTTATAATTTTATTTAATTCAATTTTTCTTTTTTTGTTTGTACTAATTTTTAAGCCGACTAGATTTAATAGAAGAAGAGGTTAATATATAAATGTTGCGTGGGTGTTGAAGTGTGGTAGTTTTGAAAGTTATTTGTATTTGTTCTATATCCTATTATTCCTTACAAACAATCTTAGCTTCGTCAATCTCTACTTCTAATCCGTCACGCAGGTCTAAATCAAAGATGTAAGAATCGTCACTTAAATCAGAAGTACAGCGAGTGCTGCCTATAAGTCCATCGTTAAGATATAAATTCATGTTGCCGTCAGCATATTGGACTTTTATATTATTCCAAGAGCCGGGATTAAAACCATCAACATACTGGATATCTTCTGCATCACCAGGATCGCAGGCAAAGCCTAATTGGTTGGGATGTTCTACTCCTCGATATATTAAGTAGTCAAGTCCATAGCTTTTCTTAATCAAGCCTAAAAAACGTCCGTTAGAAGGACTAGATCTAGTGCGATATTCTACATAATCTAAATGGCAGGCTTCTTCAGGAGCATTCCAGGAACTAGAAAGATGAGCCTCTTCATTAAGATAGAGAACCCCGCCGTGAATATCATATTCTCCATCAATTCGCCAGCGGCATTCTCCTAATGTTCCAGAAGAGAAGTCATCATATAAAACACATCCGGCTTCTTCACAGCCTGCAATGGGTTCGCAGATTTCTTCAATTTCGTTGGGTACGCAACCAATGTCATCTTCACAATGTTCAGCAGTGGTACAGTAATCGGCGATGTCGCCCCACGTGCCGCAGCTATCTACCCAGCGTGCATTGCCGTCAAAACACCTAACTTCTGCTTCTAAAGTACATTCTGGCTCTTCGGTGATACAAGCTGCGTCTTGGCATATTTGTGCGGTAGTTGTGCAGTTCTGGATTAATGTATTATTGCCGCAATTATCTGTTTCATGGATTTCATTTCCTTGGCAAGAAGTGTTAAATTCTGTTGCTTCACACTCTTCTGTTTCTGCACAGGGATCATCCACAAAACCAGTAAATCTTGGTTCATAGACCATAAAAGCAGCAAATAAATTATCGCCGGCTCGAGAAGAACAGAAGTAACGATTATAAGCAAATTCACGGGGATCATCTTCTACTAATCCTACATAAGCGCCAAAATCCACTAGTTTTTCTAAGACGTGC
>JACPCC010000076.1 GCA_016179995.1 Candidatus Woesearchaeota archaeon
ATTCTTTGGTTAGTATGACTTACTGCCTTAATGCTTCAATCGGCTTTAATTTAGCTGCTCTTCTTGCTGGTAATACTCCAGAGATAGATCCAATTAAAAAAGCAAATAAAAGCATACCTAAAATAAACCAAATATTAAAATTGGCTTGTATTAAAAATGATTCATAAATTTGAAAAGCAATTAGTTCTATGGCTTTACTAATGCTGTAACCTAAAATAACGCCTATCAAACCGCCGAATAGTCCTAAAAATCCTGATTCGATGAGAAAAAGAAGCATAATTTGTTCGTTTCTGGCTCCGGCGGCTTTCATGATGCCAATTTCTTTGGTTCTTTCTAATACGGCAGTATACATAGTGTTCATTATGCCTAAACCACCAACCACTAATGAAATCCCTGCCAAGCCAACTAAAACTCCTTGTATAATAGTTAGAATAGATGTTAATGTGGCTAACAAATTTTCCGGTGTTTGGATGTTAAAATTTTCTTTGCCTTCTTCTACATGGCGTACTTTTCTTAATTCTTGTTTAATTTCATTAGTAATTCTATCGACTGATTCACCGGTAGTGGTTTGAGCGACTATTATATCATAAGCGGTTTCTATATTTAATATCTCTCTGAGAGCTCTCTCTGGTATGACCAGAGCTGAATCTTGTTGCGGGTTTCCTGATTTCTTTAGAATTCCTATCACTTCAAAAGTTTGGTCTTGAATTTTAATTTTATTTCTAAGAAGCAGAGGCTCTTTGAAGAAATTATCTGCAAAATCATGTCCCAAAAGTACTTTATATAAATCGTTTTTTTCTAGTAATCTGCCATAACCTGCTTGGTAATTGTTAGCTTCAGTTATCAACTTTCTTTCTTTTTCATTTTCTGGAAGGGATGCTACATAAGAATATTTTACTTCATCCTTAAACTCTAATTTGGTGATACGTAATAATCTGCCTACTGCTAATTTAACGCCATTTACTTTTTGTATTGCTTCAAGTTCTGTTGTAGTTAAAGGCACAGATACGGCTGTTCCTGGTGGACCAAAGCCTGAGCCTGCGGCTTGAAGAATTAATTTATCGGATCCCAATTTCAGAAACTGTTCTTGAATGGCTTTTTGCATACCTTGGCTGAGACTGACTAAAGAAACAATTGCAGCGATACCTATAAAAATACCTAACATAGTCAGCCAAGAGCGTAATTTACGTTTTTTAGTACTGCGATAGGCTAGTGTAAAGTAATCTTTAAGCATAGAGAGTTTTTGAGTTAGTGTTTGTAAGTATTTGTAAGTTAGAGTGATTTGTAAGTTAGTGATTGTAAGTTAGTGTTTGTAAGTAAGCAATGGACTTGCTAATTAAGATATATCATAATCATTTACTTCTTTCTTAAAAAAGCGGGCAGGAATTTGGGCTGTTTTTTATAGATTATAACGGCTATTACCATTAAAATTATCAAAATAATTAGATATGACCATTTGCCGTTGCTGGGCAGCAATCCTACTTTTTTTAACTTACTGGTGGAGTATAACTGCAATGGCAGATTAAATTCTTCTTCATATTGCTTATTATTGGCGTCATAGTATTTTAATTCCAAAGGAATACTCAATACTTTTTGTTTGGTGTCGACATAAACATTAATTTCTTCACTATCTGTATCATCTGAATCTACATCTCCAATGTAAAAATAATTACTAGTAGTAACTAGCTGAAATTCTTCACTAGGTAGGATGGTCATTTCCAAAAACTTTATTTTTGAGTTGCCGGCATTTGCAATTTCTAAAGTTATTTTCCCGCTTTTTCCGTTTTGAAAGACATCACTCTTTTTAATATAAGGGCGGACTTTAGGAGTTTCCCCGATTGTGATTGCCAATACATCATCTATTAAATAAGATGTTCCTTGTTCATCCGAAAAGGAGATGTTTAAAGGAATTTTATATAATCCAGGTGCAGCGGTAGGGTCGGCAATCATCTTGAATGAAAGGGGCAGCTGATGGTTGCTTTCTAGAATTGGAATCTGTCTTTGTGAAGTGGATTGATAAGGGGCTAGAGGTATAGTGCTTCTGCTGAAGTCCATATCAAATTTAATATCTTTAATGACTGAATCCGCCAGATTTTTGATGGAAATTTTAACTTCACCAGTTTGTCCGGGAACTATTTGTTCTGGAACATAATTGATTGACGTTATCTCCAAAAGAGCGTCTCTAGTTCTTATATCTATTAAGAATTCATTATCAAGATAAGCTACGCTAGTATCTCCGGAGGCTAATTCTAAT
Source organism: Candidatus Woesearchaeota archaeon (assembly GCA_016179995.1). Lineage (GTDB taxonomy): Archaea > Nanobdellota > Nanobdellia > Woesearchaeales > GW2011-AR9 > JACPCC01. The sequence goes on from JACPCC010000076.1 coordinate 2,255, forward strand.
TCAATTTCTGTTTCTGCTTCAACGGCGTTTTCATCTACTTTCAGTTTGAATTCGACAATTTCTCCATCTACGCCGGTAACACTAGCGCGTATTTTGCCGAGATTAACTTCTTTTTCACTGCCGTAAAGCTGAAAGGGCACATCTGGCTTAATTTTTACAATCACATCATTAGTTGTTTGCTTGCCTTCATTTTCAATCTTGAATTTTAGAGTAACTATTTCGCCAGGCTCAACGGGATCGGGTGACTGAGAGATTAAACTGGCTTTTAATTTAGGGGCATTGCCATTATATGTTACTGCGGATGCTAGGGATACAAATAAAGTTAAGATGATTAAACTTAGAATAATAATAGTTGCTTTCTTAGTCATATCTACACTTCTTTTTGAATGAATTAGGTTTATTCAATAAAAATGGGTTAATACCCCGCAGCTGTTGCTGATAAGCAACCTCAGAAACCGTAGTTTCTAATGTGCTGCGACCCATTCGATGAAAATG
>JACPCC010000077.1 GCA_016179995.1 Candidatus Woesearchaeota archaeon
CCATTTTTTATAGACACCCCTTTGCTTATTGTTTATTTCCCATTACGACTTAAAATAATAGGAATTATACTATTCGTTGAGTATTTTTGAATGACAACTCCTATTTAAACATTTATAGACAAAAGAATATAGCCTAGAATCCTTATACTGAAGGTTATACTAACATTTTTAAAAAATGAATGGCCCCGTCGGCAAGCAAAACTCCAAAAACGTTTTTTGCCGCCGAGCCCATCTTTGATGGCCCCGTCGGAATTTGAATCCGAGACCTCACGATTTCAGCTTATCATTCAACTAATTGATTAACTGATCAATCAGCCATTTGTTAAGTATCAGTCGTGCGCTATATTGCCCATTCTTTTACTAAGTCATTTGGAACGGAGGACTGAGCTGTTAAGGCGAATGTCGTCCTACCTTTGTTCAAACTTTGTAAAAGTTTGCCAGGCTAAGCCACGGGGCCTTAAGACCACTCATTTGAGCCTCTTTTTTAAAGATTTTGCTTATTTTTTGCTGTTGGATGTGTTTTAGTTGATTCCCGAGAAATGGATTTTATACCCCGTAGCTCTGCTACGGAATTCTATGCCCATTTCTGGGAGTAAAAATCCCATTGATTGATGTTAATGAATGCCCCGCAGCTCTGCTGCGGTTGGGATTTTTTACTTCCATAACTGCCTACATTTATTGGAAATTGCTGATAAAACCTATGTAAATCCCGCAGTTCTACCAAATCCCAAGCTGCAATCTCTTCTGGTCGGCCTCTGTGTAAAATTCTCTGACGTGAATATTCTGGTGTTCCTTGTAAAAAAATCATCAAATCAGACTTAGCAGCAGAACGATAAGCCTTTCTAGATTCTGTTTGTAATACGTCCAACTGTCTTTCCGTCAGATAGCCGCGATTGTGAAAATGTTCTTGAAAAGCAGCTGGATCCTCTTCTGGAGAACGGTCTTCTATCACGCTCAACCTACTGTTTTTGTTTTTGTTTCTCAGTGCTAAACGTCTTTTAATTAATTCTACTTGTAATTCATTACAATAGCGAGGCTTATCCTGCAGGAATTTTGATAATAATCCATAATCAATCAAATCATGTTTTTTATCAAGCTCGAAAGAGCCTTCTATTCCTAAACCATGTGCTAGTATCCTGGTTGTTGTAGTCTTGCCTAAACCTACATTTCCAGCAATGGTAATTATTTTCTGATTGTGTTGTAGATAATCTGCCAACTCTTTTTCTAATTCCATTGTTTTTAATACAGCTTCCGGTGGATTGGTTGAAATCCATTTTCCTAATTGCGGCACGAATTTTAACGATGGCGGATGAGATTTAACCTCTGCTGCAACCTGCTGCAATACTTCTCGCAAATAGTCTTTATCCAGATCTCCATTACTGCCTAACTTCATCTTTTTGGCGTCTATAATTATTACTGGTTGATTTAGTTTATTCCTGTGAAGGTCATCATATAAGTCCTGTAAAGTCTGTAAGTATTCTGGATTATCTAACAAACTTTTTTCTTCTGGTCGATTTCTTTTCGCTATTCTTTTCTGCAATGTTTCTACGTCTGCTTGAAGATAAACATAAATATCGGGCGGTGTGATTTTCTTGTTCATCAAATCAAACGTTTCGGCATATACTTTAAACTCATTTTCTGTCATGTTGTCAAGAATTCTTTGCGCTCGGCCAAAAACATAATAATCTTCGATTATAGGTCTATCTACCAGAATAATCCCCCGCGTATTTGCCATTGCTTCTTCCCTACGTAAGCGGGCGTTAAGAAAATACATCTGTGCGGCGAAAGCAAACCTTTTCGGTTCCTGATAAAAATTGCTTAACATCTCTAAGTTAAAATCCTCCTGCAACGATGTTATTTTTCTCGTTGCTGCTGGATTGACGTCCAATACACTCAGTAAAATCTCTTGAAATTCTTCGCTGGCTGCCGCTTCAATCAATGTAGTTTTTCCCACGCCGATATTTCCAGAAATACCTATTACCAAATCCGCTAAACCCATGAATCCCATCTTCCCACCCCTTAAACAAAAACTCTTTTTTAATTAGAATATTTTTTTTTAATTAGCATTTAGAACAATACTTTCCTATTAAAAGCATTATGCTCCTCTCCACCACCGACAATATAAACTGTAAAATTCGCAATATCAGTCAAAAAAGGACTAAGTAATTTTTCTTTACTGACATCAGTTCCTTCTAAGAGAGGATTGAAGCTGGGCATGACTATCAACTCTTTATTTTTCCACTTGCCTTGCAAGAAGCATTTATATTTCTCTTTCTTCCCGCCTTCTTTAAGCACAATTGCGGGATGCTCATGTCCAATAATTATTCGTTTAATCTTCTTCAATCCTTTATCCACTTTAATTAACTCATCGCCATGAACAATTAAATTATCTCCTAATAAATAACTATCAATCAGAATGATATTCTTTCTATTGGCCAGGATTTGCATTAGAGGGTCATGATTTCCTTTGATTATTACTGTTTCTATACCTCTATTAATTAAAAAATCTAAAAATTCCAGCACTTCTTTCCATTCTTGTCTTAGAACTAGACCAAACTCGTGCTTCAAATCACCGTTAATTATTACCTTTTCTGGTTTAGTTCTTTCTAAAATTGGTTTTAGTTTAGACAATATTTCTTTTAGTTGAAACTTTGGAACGAGCACGCCTCTCCTCTGCAAGGCTTCTTCATACCCTATGTGTAGATCATTTAGTAAGAGTATTTTCTCTTTCTTGAACCACAGAGTTTCCTCAACAATTTCAATATTTTTAGCAATTTCCATGTTTTTTAATTAGGTTATTGTTTATTACTTGTTTTCGTAAGGTCTAGGAATTCATCACTATAATTTCGCAATATCTCCAAAGAGAAAGAAATATTTATAAAGAATTTGGCTTAAAACTTCAGATTAGTATGCACCGGTAGTATAGTGGTTAGTATGTCGGCCTTCCATACAAGAAGTGTTCTTCTGGACTCTTCTGCGAAGCTAGCCGATCACCTGGGTTCGACTCCCAGCCGGTGCACTCATTTTCATCAGCCAAGTTCGAATACTAGAAGAACGAAATAATCATATAAAATAGTTCGTTCTTCTATATATAGCAAGCGTAAATAAATTATAATTATTTGGTTCGCTTTCTATAAGAAAAAGTTGAGCTTGTGAAATCCATATGGTTTCCGTTAAGGAGTAAAACTTGTCTCGAATACTAAAAAACTTAAATCTAATTATCGATTATTAAGTTTTTTATACTTAGTAGCGGTTACTAATTAAAACAAAATTTATGCCCGCTACTAAAAGTCTTAGCTGGTGAATTATATTTTTACTTTAATCGATGTCTAGTAGACATTTAAAAAAGCAGGTTTTGAGGTGTCATCTTAAAAATGGAATTAGAAACAACTATCAAAGAAGCCATTCTGGCTCTTGCTCCTAAATTTAAAATCACTCCTGAACAATTAGCCACTTTTCGATTGCCCACTATTGAGGTTTGCGATAATATCATTTTTGGCGATATCGTTAGTAATTTTGCAGGCAGCTATAATTGGGAAAAAGCTCATTTTAAAATTACACAAATCTCAATCACTAATCCGCGACTTATTGGTCATGAAGTGGGCCATTATTTACACCACGAATTAAATCCATCTGTCGTAAAAGATAAGAAAAAAGAAAGTGTCGAGAGCAGTAAATTCTGGCAGGGAGAAATACTAATAGAGCTTGTAGCAGAATATGCCGGAATTATTTATGCAACTGGCAACAATCAGTCATTTTCTCTGTCTAAAAATTTGTTTTATGATAATCTAATTTCCGGTTTAAGTGCTAGACTTTCAGACGTTGCGCATGAAATAGGTACTAGAAGAGCAGAAAAAGCATTCCAAGAATCTGGAGAAACTCTTCTGCCTAAAATAGCAAGAATGGGTATTGATGAAGCAGAAGAAAGTTTACCCAGAATTTTACCAATCACTTTGTACGAAAGAAGAATCTTGCCGTTAGTAGATTATCTTAGGGGATAATATTGCTCTTTTTTTAGGTTTTATAATTTAATCCCCCTGACTTCAGTAAACTATTTATATTCCAACAAATTTTCTACAAACCATGAACGACCCCCTACTCACTAAAAAAGAAGGTGAATTGCTTAAACTTTTGCCGGGATTTCGTACTTTGGAAGAGAAAGAACTTCAGCAAATTACTCGTCTAGAAACCCGTCTCTCTTATCTCTTGCGTATTCGCTGCGGTTTGTTTCATTCCAACCTCAAGAAAACTTTAGTCAAATTTCAGTCTTTACTTCTAGAAACCAAAGAAGCTTTGGAAAAAAAGAACCAAACGTTAGCTGAGAAGAAATACGGCGAATTGACAACCCTCTTAGATCTCCTGCGTAAGACTTTTCGTAAAGCTGCTGATTTTCTGCAAAACAGCTTGAATTTAGTCGATAGCCTGATTGGAGAAGAACGTCAAACTGCAACAACTGAAAAAAAATTAAAAGCAGAACTGCACGAATATCTTTTAGGTTCGCCGTATCTCGATGCCCAACTACAAGAAGAACGTGAAGAAGAAGCTGAACGGCTCATCGATAAAACTTTTGCTGTAATTAGTCGCGACCTTTTACAAATTAAAGCATCTCTCTCAGCTTTGATTACTTTCCTTCAAAGTGAAGTAGCAAAAGGCGGACAGCTTTATCTCTTGGGTGAAGTTCTTCGTCACCAAATTTCTTCTTTAAAGACTATCTCTCGAGAAAATACTTACACCTTAGAGCTAGTTAACAAATTATACAAAGAGATGGATCCTGTGCTCGGTGCAGCAGAAAGAA
>JACPCC010000127.1 GCA_016179995.1 Candidatus Woesearchaeota archaeon
GACAAATATTGGCTCGGCTGAAGCTACGGTTAATTATACAGGAGAAGACGGTGTTCTTATAAGAACTAAGGAACTTTCCGAAGACGAACACCAGAATATTTTAGCTGTTTTACAAAATAATTTTTTAGGCCTTGAAGAAAGAAAGTTTGACTCAATAGGGCCGGTCATAGGAAGCGAGCTGAAAACCAAAAGCGTTACAGCCATACTGCTTGTATTGGCAGCTGTTATAGTTTATATAGCTCTTGTTTTTAGGAAATTATCTAAAACTCTTCTGGTAAGTTTTTTAAGTAACCTTTTTTCTTCAAGAAATCTACTTCGGCTTTGTTGCGATATTTATGGACTACATCGCCTTTTGCATCTCCGCCTAGTTCCCAAGGTTCGATAATAACTACATCACTTTCTCTAACCCATAAAGCTCGTCTTAATCTTCCCGGGATACGACAAATTCTTTCTTTTCCATCTAAACAAAGAACGCGCATACGACTGCCGCCTAAACGTTGTTGAACCACTCCTAAAACTTCCTGACCAATAGGTAAACGTACACGAAATACTGGCGATAATTCTTCTGGTTCAGGCATAAGTTAACTTTTTGCTCTATTCTTTATAAACTTTTGCAGGGATTAGGTCGTTAGTGTTTTCTATTTTCCTCTTCTAATCGGTATGGTTTTAAGAAAGGTTTATAAAAATTGATATAATAAAGATATCCCTATGAGAAAAGAAGTAGAAAACTGGTGGGAACAAGCCAAAGATGATTTAGACAGCGCTATTCAAAACCTAACCATCAAAAAGTATCATTTAGTAGTTTTTCTCTGCCAACAAGCAGTGGAAAAAGGATTAAAAGCAGTGTATATCCATCAAAAAGAATTAAGTCCTGGAACAACTCATTCTTTGATTTTTCTTGCCTCTGAAATCAAACTGCCCTCTGAGCATTTTAAGTTTTTAAGAGAATTAACACCACAATTTGTAAATACACGTTATCCTGATGCAGCATACGGTTTGCCTAAAGATTTATACGACGAAGAAATTGCACAAGAATACCTAAAGAAAACAAAAGAGGTCTTTAAATGGTTAAAATTACAGATAGAAAAGTGAAAATTTGGGTTAAAGATTTTCAAAAAAAACTTTATTCAAAATATTCTCCACAAAAAGTTATACTTTTTGGAAGCAGGGCTCGAAAAGATAATTTAATAGATAGCGATATAGACTTAATTGTTGTTAGTAAAGACTTTTTAGGGATTAAATGGCCGCATCGGATTGGCGAAGTGGCAAAATTATGGAATGGGTTAATTGATATAGAACCTTTATGTTACACTCCTGAAGAATTTGCTCAGAAAAAAAAACAGATAGGCATAGTGCAGCAGGCTGTTAAAGAGGGGATAGATCTTATTTAATAATTTATTGAAAAGGTTGATTTATGCTTCAAAGACTGCAAAAAATATTAGCCTCCGCAGGAATAGCTTCACGTCGTAAATGTGAAGAACTTATTATCTCTGGTCTGGTTAAAGTTAATGGTCAGATTGCTACAATCGGCCAGAAGGCTGATGCGGAGAAAGATTCTATACTTGTTGATGATCAAAATATTCTTTTAGAAAAGAAAGTGTATCTAATACTTCATAAACCTCGTGGTTACGTTACAACTGTAGATGAACCGTTTGGGATGAGAAAAGTCACTGAGTTAATTAATGTTAAAGAGCGTGTTTATCCGGTGGGCAGATTAGATAAAGACACTTCTGGAATTCTATTTTTTACTAATGATGGGGCTTTGGCTCATAAATTATTACATCCGTCTTTTGGTGTAGATAAGACTTATTTAGTAAGTGTGGATAAAACTTTCGGAAAGAAAGAAGTGGAAGTTATGCAAAAAGGTATTCTTGTGGATGGTAGAAAAGTGGCAGTCAAAGCTATAAAATTGCCAGCTCCATTTAAAGTCTCTATAACCATTCACGAAGGTCGTAAGCATATTGTCAAAAGATTATTTGAAGCGATGGGCTATCAAGTTAAAGAATTATGTAGGGTTTCTTTTGGACCGCTTAACTTAGGTCATCTTAAACTGGGCCAGTGGCGCTATTTGAATAAAGAAGAAGTAGAAGAGTTAAAAAAAGCAGCTTAAATAATCTTTAGCGACATAAATATTAAAAGTGTTCAATAAGCCAAAATATTAATAATCTCCAAAAGATATATCAATATATAACTTTTATTAACTATAAATGTTACCACTCTCATTAAAGTTATGGGGGCTAATGTTTTGCTGCGAAGAATTAAAAAAAAATATTTTTTTGGTATGCAAACTTATGAAGAATGATAGTTTTATCTACCTTATTCTGATTTAGAAAAGACCCTAATAGACTTAATAGTGTTTAGGGAGAATATTTCTAAAGAATTGCTGGAAGAGTTTAGATGTAAAGTAGATATAAAAAAGTGAAGAGATATTTACGTGTTTATCCGTTGAGAATAAGGAAGATGGTGATAACAGTGATAAACTGAGCGTAAGAAGTGTTTGCGATACTGTCACTTTATGAATGTTTTAGAAACAAGAGCAAAATTTATAAACTATGGACATTTTATCGGAGTATGAGCAAAATACTCACCATTTATGAAGCCCTCCTTAATAGAACTGAGAAAGTTTGTTCTAAACAAGAAATAGTTGAGATTATAAAAGAATATAATAAATCACTCGGAAAGATAAACTTAAAACACGCTTTGTGGTACTTATCATGGCACGGCTATATTCGGAGAATAATCTTTAATTTTTATTACATTAATTCTGTGGATGAGAGAAAGAGAAAATTCTGCTTGTATGAAGATAAAGAACTTCTTTTCATGGTGTTAAATAAACTCAACTTAAAGTGGTATGTTGGACTAAGCTCAGCATTGTACTTACAAGGGAAGACCTGGCAAGTGCCTAATACTTTAATAATTGTAAATTCACGTTTTAGTGGAAAAAAAATAGTTTTTGGAATAAAAGTAAGATTTGTAAAAATAAAGAAGAACCTGATTTTTGCTCTGAAAGAAGGAAAAACAAAAAATAATGTTAATTACTTTTATTCAACTTTAGCTAAAACTTATCTCGATTTATCATACTTTAGAAAATCGGAGAAGTTAACTATTCTTAAAGATACACGTAAATATCTTCAAAAATATCCTTCATGGCTCCAAAAATTAATCTAAGCAAGTATATTGCAGAAGTAAAAAGAAATCTTAACTTTGTTGCTTCAGATGAAATAATAAAAAAAGATTTGTTTCTTACTCTTATTCTAGCAGAATTTGAGAAAGAAGGATTAGGAAAAGAACTTATCTTTAAAGGAGGTACTTTGTTATCAAGAAACTACTTGAAATATCATCGTTTCTCAGAAGATT
>JACPCC010000128.1 GCA_016179995.1 Candidatus Woesearchaeota archaeon
CCTTGATTAAGCCCTGTGTGATGTACAAAGTAATCTTTGCCATCGTCACCGGTGATAAAACCGAAGCCTTTCACACGGTTAAAAAACTTTACTTTTCCTTCCATTTTATTCTTCACTCCTTCTGTTTAAACTTTTTGCTCAAATGAGCAATAATCATTAAATTATAGCTTTATTTTTAAAGGTTTAGGTTAAATTTGAGATAAATAAGATTTAACTCTCTCTATTGTAATTTAGATATGGTTTAGATATGGTTTGGATTAAGTGGAATAATAATCCAATCTTAACCATATTCTTCTTGTAATCTTTGCAGTAAGTCAGAATATTTACCAAATAGAGTTATATTATTGCGAACATTTTCCAGCCGAATAGTGTTGAGCGGATTTCCCGCAGGAATTATTAAGAATGTTCCATCTCTTAATTCACGCACTATAATTTGTGCGCCGCCAGCAAATGTACACTCTTTAGGATTAGAACCATTATTCAAGCGATAGAGTGGAAGATTATCTCCCTGATATTTAATATACTCTTCAGATGGAGGAATATTTCGACGATAATCATAAACGCCGCTGGGTTCTAGATCTTTGTATTCCATCCTAAGAAAACTCAATTCTGGTCGGCGGGAAAAATAATAAGTTTCTAATAACTGAGGCTTTACAATGTAAGTTTTGTTAAAGCAATTAATCTCAAAATTTAGATGGAGCACACCACTTTCCGAATGGATAAAATTCAAAGTCCGTGAGCTAAACAGGTTATCATAGAAGCCGAGATTATATTTATCTTTATATCTCAAATCATAAAGAATATGAGCCATTTCCGCAGCATTTGTAGTGTTTAACTTTTCTTTATTTTGCTGCATAAAAACAATAAAATTGTCCAAGGATTTTTTGATAAGACGTGACATTTTAGAGTTAGATAAAATAGCTTTTTTAAAAGAATTTTGGTATTTGTGATTATACTTTTGGGATTATACTTTTGAAATTTTATCGTTTAACCAAATCTCCTAATTAATTCCTGCAAAACAGAAGAGTTTCTCCCAGATGCAGCTATGTCATTGCGATGTGCATCAAAATCAGAAGTATTAAGCAAATTTCCTTTAGGAATTATCATGAATGTTCCGTCTTTTAATTCGCGGACTTGTAATTCTGCTTCTAAACCAATAGTTCTGCCGTCCTCGGTTCTGCCTTCATCCCAACAGGAACGAGAATATAAATTGCCTAAGCATTCAACATATTCTTCACGTTCAGGTCTTTCTCCATTTTCATAATCATTTATTCCAGTTGGTTCTAGACCTTTGTATTCCATACGAAGAAAACTTAGATCTGGACGCCGAAGAAAATAAAAAGTTTCAAGTAATGTTGGTTTAACTAGATAAGTGGCGCTGAAGTTGAGGTGCAGGGTTGAATCTTCGGAATGCACTCCTAAAAGAGTAAACCAACCCGTAGGATTCCAATGAAAATTAATCATATAGTTCTTCTGGTCGCTTAATGGATCGAGAAATTTAGCCATTTTTGCGGTATTAACGAGATTTTGTTTATCTTTATTAGCTTCAAGATAAGCGACAAAATTATCGAGATACGGCTTAGTATTTTGGTTCATAAAGCTTCGGTTAGTGCTGCTTTTAAAAAGGTTTAGTAACTGAAGTATATAAAATAAACCGTATGTGCATAGCTCGTTTGCGCAGTTTATTTTATAACCAATATCAGAATGAAAACTGTCCTTATCAGTCTTACGAATCAATAGGCTCTCACTCTCTTTGACTTTTTCTACAGAACTGATCATACCAAAAAATCTACTTCTACTTCCAATTGATCAGCCGTAGGATATTCTAACACCAAAGCAGCTCTTAAACCTAATTTTTCATAGAGTTTAAGATTTTTACGAAGCATTTTAACAGAAAGTAAGATTCTGGGCTTATCTTCATCTAAAAATATCTGGTCATCTCGCAAACGCAATTCTTTCTGTATCTTTTCTTTTATAGGCTTTAATTTTTGTATATAAAGAGCTTTATCAATGGTTTTAAGTCGCTCCCTATAGTTAAATCCGGGGAATAATTCTGGTAAATAAATGGCGCCTCTATTGAGCATACCTTCTTCATCAATTAAATCAAATACTTTTTTAGCACTTTTGGCTTGACGTTTGATTCTTGAGCCAAGCTGAACTTTATCTTTCAATTTAGCCGTACATAGATGGACTACTAGAGGATAGTTTTTTTCTTGGACATAATTAATGAGTTTTAAACCAGTTTCTAGAGAGTCTTGAATAGCATAACTTAATTCATCTTTAGTGTTCTTTTCCATTAAAAATTGGCTATTATCGGCTGTTTCTAGTTCATTTAAATTAAGAAAATGCACTTTATCCTGAATGAAATTTATCAGTTCTTTGATTTCTTTTTCTTTAGAAGGAATTAGAGGTATTTCTACACCAATGTCCCAAGAAAATTGTTTAGCTAATAGTAATTTAGACCATAGTTTTTTATCATCTAATTCTAAATGAAAACGTATTTCGTCCAGACCAGCTTGAAAGAGCTGGGATAATACTTCTTTGCTGATTAGATTAAGAGAAGTATAAAGATGAATATGAAAGTGTGAGCCAAATTTTTGTTTAAGCAGTTTAATATAGTTTAAAGTGCGATCTAGTTTAGTTAAAGGATCGCCGCCT
>JACPCC010000057.1 GCA_016179995.1 Candidatus Woesearchaeota archaeon
CCATCAAAATAACTGGATTTTTGATAATATTAACCATTTTTATCAATTCTTTGATCTGTTGCGCTCTTACCTTTCCTCCTAGAGCTAAATGAGCGGCTAACAAAGTTATTTTTTGAGGGACGTTAAGCGTAACTTCGATTATCATTCTTTTTGTTCCTTCATGAAATACATGATATTTCACTTGAGACATCTTAAATTTTGAAATTATGGCATTTGCTTGTTTGTTTAGTATAGGGACGTGATGAAATAGTCTTGTCCAACCTTTAAATGTGTATTTTATTTTTTCGATATAGTTTTTTAGACCCAGACTTTCTTCAAAAAACACCACTTCATCTTTCTTAGAGCGAAAAGAACCTGTATCTACTTCTATTAAAGCTAAGATGTCTGGTTTTATTTTTTTTAAAGAATCGACAATTCGTAAGTCTAAATTTTTTGGTGGGAAGAATATACGCCAAAACTTGAAATATTGATACCATAAACCTTCCATTCCTTCACAATATTCTATATTATAACAGATTAATTTTACCATTTTCCTAGATATACTTGATTTTTATATATTCTTTGTTATTATAATAAATTGCAAAAATAATGGAACTTTTTATATGCAATTTACTATTTAGCAAATCTCACAAAATGTCCTGAAAAATTTGTTCGTGACAAATTTTTGGGACACAAAAGGCAAAAGCCTTTTCGTGTTCAATAATTAATGAGATTTGCTATTAGGAAGAGATTATTTAGAAGATTAAAAATGTTGCTTTTTTAGGTATGTGCATAGCTCGTTCGCGCAGTTTCTTCGATAAAACTACTTGAATCGGAAACTGTTCCTATTAGTCTTACGAATAGCTAAGCGCTTACCGGTCAGTTGACGCTATGCACATACTTTTTTAGATGGTTAAACGGAGAATCATAAGAAGATAAAGAGAGAATATGATAACTACTAAATAAAAATCATAATTTCAATATCCCATATCCTATCAATCTAAATCTATCTCCAACCCTACGGGAGATAGTAAGGCGTGCGCCTATAGTGGCGCAAATAGGCTTTTTAAGAATTACTGTAGTGTTCTTTTTAGATGGATCGAGAACAATTCCTACTGTAGCTGCAGAATTAACGTTAAGCATCAAAACTTCATTTTTAGCCAGTGGTTTTACTTCTAAATCTTCTTTTGCGCCGACTATGCGTTCTAACAAGAATGTGTCAAGAGAGATTTGATAATGAAGCGGAGGTAATTTCCCAGGTAAACTTACTAAAGAGCCAGTTAAAGAATCTGATTTAACAACGGATGGATCTAATAATGTACTGAAAGCCATACTTCCGCCAGGCTGTATTTTTTCAACAGGTACACCGCCTGAGAATATTTGTTTGATGGTAGTTTTTAGTGGTTTCCAAATTTTTTTGTTCTTTTCTTCAACCATATAACCTGGAGATATTTCTATTTCTTGTCCAACGCTAAAAACTCCTTGTTTGATAGTTCCGCCTAAAACTCCGCCTTTCATTTGTTCTACTTTAGAGCCTGGTTTATTAATATCAAAAGAACGAGCTACTAGCATTAATGGCTCTTTATTTAACTCACGTTGAGGTATTTGAATGTATTCGTAGATAGTTTGGACTAAACGGTCCACATTGGCATTAGCTCTGGCCGAAATAGGGATAATAGGTGCGTCTTTAAATTCTGTAGTTGATAAAAACTCTTTGATTTCTTTATAGTTAGCTAAAGCTTCTTCGTGTGAGACTAAGTCAATCTTATTTTGAATAATAATTACTTTTTTAATACCGGTAATTTGCAGGGCCATAAGGTGTTCTTTAGTTTGTGGCTGAGGACATTTTTCGTTAGCGGCGACTAAAAGCAAAGCTCCATCTACAATAGCAGCGCCGGAAAGCATAGTAGCCATCAAAGACTCGTGTCCAGGAGCGTCTACAAGTGAGATTTTTCGTAAAGGGGTGGTTAGAGAATTACATTTAGCGCATTTTTCTTTAGTAGTATAATAACCGCAATTAGAACATTTATAAATAATTACATCAGCATATCCCAGACGGATGGTGATACCTTTTTTCATCTCTTCAGAATGTGTATCCGTCCATTTTCCAGATAGTCTTTCAGTTAAAGTTGTTTTGCCGTGGTCAACATGTCCGACGAGGGCAATGTTTAATTCTGGCTGAGCGGGTAATTTTTTAATTTCTGGAGTAGTCTTTTGTTCTATTTTTTTTCCAGCAAGTTTATCTATGCTTTCTGCTACATTATTAGCGCTCTCTGCCGCTTTATCTTCTGTAATTGTTTCAGTATCTTTCTTCTTTCTAGGCATAGATGGTGAAGAATAGAGGCTATTTATAAAGTTTCTCTCCAGTTATAACTGTGTGGAAAATTCTGCACAATTTCGAAAAAATCATGTTAAAAATTATAAATTAATTAATGGTTTTAAGTTCCATACTTTTTGAGCTAAATCTGTTAATTCTTGCTTTAACCTTGGATGATAAGAATCAAATTTACTTTGAAAAATTTCTCTTCCTTCTCGTGATAGTTTATATCTTGGAGAAGTTATGTCTCCTGCAAGATATGAAAAAAAGATGCTTAAAATATTCCTTACATCCTTGTCTGAACTTCTCAATTGCGGGTATTCTTGTGA
>JACPCC010000058.1:0-2611 GCA_016179995.1 Candidatus Woesearchaeota archaeon
CCCTCTTTTTAAATAATCATGCCTTAATAAATAATAAAAAAAACAAAAGCAAAGGCCGCGGTCCCTTGCCTACATCTATCAACAATTACATTCACACTGCTAGTATATAAAGACCTTCTGCTTGTGAAATATATTCTTCATTGCGATACCACTAAAAAATAATTTTCAATATAGGTATTAGGAAGTGGTTAATGAATTTCATCACACACCAGTTTTTTTAACTCTATCTCTCCCCTACTTCTTCATATTCCCGTTTTCTTATCGACTAAATCTATTAAGTTCTGCTCAAAGAGGGATCCATCATCGGCGTTTATTTTCAGATTTGCAAACTTCAAAGTTTTAGTGATAAACGTAAAATTCCAAACAATTTTACCCTTCCACTTCTGTAATATTAGAAAACCTTGCCCGCAAACCTCTTTAGGAAAAGCATCAACTGATTCCTCTCGAAATCTGGCAAAAGCTTTTTCTGTATTCAATTTAATTTCCAGCATCTTTAACTCTTCTAAACTATCTGTTTCTTTTTTAAAAACATCATCAGCTGGTTTAATAGCCCAATTTTTATTTCTCCTATCGAAAACAGTAATTTTCTTACTTTCTGGATCGAAGAAACCTATCTCCCAATCATTTTCAGATAAAGAAAGTATATCTACGGATGGAAGAACTAAAAAAAAATGACTTAAAAAACTAGAAGCATGCAGCGTTTTCCAGTCTTTAAACAGCTCCTCTTTCGTCAGACTGGAATAAATCTCTGCCGGCTCTTTCATTAGTAACCTAATACCTATATTTAGTGTCTTATGTCTATTGCTTAGATATCTATTACTTAAATTAAGAATACTCTCTCCAAGTATAGCTACATTCTGTGCACTTAAAGAAGCGTGTTTCTGGTTCATCTGCTCCTCTAGTTTGCTGCGTCCAATAGTATGCAATCTTATGCCCGCATTTCCCGCAGGTAGCTTTAATCTTAGGATGAGTTTCTACATTCTCAATAACTTCAATCTTTTTGCCTTTAGCTAGTTTCTCAGTCAATTCTGCATGATCTTCTTTACCTAAAGCTTTGGTAAAACCACAACTGCACTGTAAAATTCTTTTTCCGCCTTTATCTTTAGGCCTTAACATTGAACCACATTCTGGACAAAACATATTACTTCACCCCAAGTTTAATAGTTAAATTTTAACATTATAGCAAATTAATCACAACTATAAAAAGCTTATCTATCTATTTTATGCTTCGGCTTTACCTTTCAATCTTCCATCCTAGTGGCTTAACTGCATCGACAAACAGAATCTTAACCCAACCTAAATAGGGCAGCCTCAACAAACCTTGTCCATAAATTCTGCTCTCTTCTATTTTAACTTCTCCTAAACCACCAGAAATACTCGCACTATTATGTTCACCTTTAGTCTGATAATACCATTCTCCATTTTCTTCCCACTTTTTCACCAAACGATGAATGATAGGCTGTGGTTTATCTCCTTGGAAAACTAAGATATCACCCACTTCTAAATTAGTGGCTTTAGCCCGCCAAAGAATAATTACATCGCCTTTATCAAATCCATTTTTAAAAGGAAATTTCTTAAACTCTTCTTTACTAATCTCTTGTTTCTCATACCACTGGCCGCAAACTTTCCAATAATTATCAAATGATTCTGGAAATCTATCATACATCTGTCCGCAAATAACTTCGTTATGCAGTCCATGCTCCATGCTTTCACTGACAACAGCTACAATCGGGAAATTAGTACCTAAAACTAATCCCAGAAATGGATAAACTAAAAAACGTATAACTATAAACGCCACAATTAGATTAGCTATCCAGCTGGCTATACTTTCATCATTCCAGAAGAAGTTCCACATTTTCTTGCTGTAATGGTTAAATTTATGGAACTTCTTTTCCAATTTTTCTTGCATAATCTACTAAGCTTCTTCTCTGCTTTAAAAAGTTTTTTATAATGACTGACTATTCTTCTAATAATGAAAGATAGAACTGAATTTAAAAGTCATCAAAGTACATCTTTAACTGAAAATCAAATTCAGCAGTTAATAGAAAAGATTAGAGAAAAGAAAGAATTACAAAATATTAGTGCTTCTTTTGTATCACAAGAATTATCTAAATTTTTAACACGTGAATATCATCTTCATCAGCAATTAATTAAAAATTTTCATGAACGTTCCGCATCTTATCACCTTACAATAAAAAAAGTGCGGGAGTTATTAAGACGTTCTTATGGTCTATTCCGTGGAGAAAAGAAAGCTCAGGAACGAAAAGATGTTATAGAAAAAATGCAATCTGAACATTTCTCAGCTACTGCCTTATCTAAAGCTCTTACCTGGCACTCTTCCACCGATGAAAGGCGTTCTTTTTATTTACAGTTATATACTAAAATTTTTCAAATAACTGGAAGACCAAATCAAATATTGGACTTAGGCAGTGGTCTCAATCCGCTTTCCATAAATTTCATGAGATTAAGAAAACTGCATTATCATGCTCTTGATATCAACGAGGAAGAAGTCAAGCTGCTTAATCTTTTCTTTGAACAGCAGCAGAAAAATAATCCTCATTTTTCCGGCAAAGCGGAAATATTTGACATCACCAATACAACAAAATTATCA
>JACPCC010000058.1:2625-3330 GCA_016179995.1 Candidatus Woesearchaeota archaeon
ATTTTGGATAAAGGTCATGGACATAAAAACAGCGAATTAGTGATTAAAAGTTTGTCCGTCAAATGGATAGTTGTTTCTTTTCCAACTTTAACTATGAGCGGCAAAAAGATGAATTTTCCCCGTCATAAATGGATAGAATTAATGTGTCAGCGTTTAGGTTACATGTTTAACTTAATAGAATTCGAGAATGAATTGTTTTATGTGATCAAAAAAAGTAAACACTCAGTACTTTAAACTTTATGACTATTTAGATTTCTTTTATTTCGAGCTGGGTTTTGCCTTTCTTGGTGGGCTGCTGGAAATTGATCAATAAATATATCTTTATAATCGTAAATATCCTTTCCACCTGAAATTTGATAAAAATGATTTGTTATAAATTCATCTCCTGGTTTTAGCCTCCTGTCGCCAAATACCTTAGATGTTAAAGAAGCGACAGCCACTAAATTCGCCGATGAACCTGAATTTACAAGAGTTACGTAGCGAACCCCCATAAATTTCTTAAAGTCAGCTTCGAATTGCTTGCCAAATTCACCCTCTGTCCACCAACCGTCTTTTGCAACCTTAATGGCATTGTTAATTTCCTCATCGTCAAATACTTTACCTGAAACCCGAACGTATGTCTGACCAGGAGTAAATCTGTTCTTCATTGTTATACAGTTAAAAAATTAACGCGTTAACGAGTTAACGAGTTTTAATGAAATTACC
>JACPCC010000059.1 GCA_016179995.1 Candidatus Woesearchaeota archaeon
TTGCACCTATTGGTCTATATTTTTGAAAATTTCCACAATCAAAAATCAATTTCAAAATATGTGCTATTTAGTTAGGAACACATTATGAAATTGTACAGGATTTACACAGAACCACAACACTTAAGAAATATGTTAGAAGATGCTCTTGAGGTTTAGAATAATGTTTGCTGGCAAAGAAGTTCGTGTTTTGTTAAAAGGACAAGCTAAAGAGAGTTTTCTAGAATTGAAAAAAAGAGATGATAAAGAAGCACAAATACTTCTTAATTCGATAAATAAGATAATCGAAATCTTAAAAGATAATCCACAATATGGAGACCCTATTGCCAAAGACCTAATACCAATAAAGTTCAAACAACAAGAGATACATTATTTATATCGAGCA
Organism: Candidatus Woesearchaeota archaeon; assembly: GCA_016179995.1. Taxonomy (GTDB): domain Archaea; phylum Nanobdellota; class Nanobdellia; order Woesearchaeales; family GW2011-AR9; genus JACPCC01. The sequence goes on from JACPCC010000059.1 coordinate 383, forward strand.
GAGTTGTCCAATTATTGGAGACCGTTATATACTCTTGAAGGAACAAATGTAGAAATCTTTGTATTTATTCTTAGTATTGCCGACCATAAAGAATATAATAAATTATTTGGTTATCATAAGCATTGAGAGATTAAGCAGTTTTGAATATTAAGAGTGTAGAAACATTTAAATATCTAAACGTAATAAACACATTAAACATAATAAACAAGGTGATCAAAAATGGTAAGTTTAACTTTATCTGTTGCGGAAGAGATGAAACAAGATATGGATCAGTTTCCTGAAATAAATTGGAGTGCAATAGCCAGAGAAGCAATACAACAAAGATTAATAATGCTCCACAAATTTAGGGAATTTACTAAAGATTCAACCTTGACTGAAGAAGAAACTATCCAATTGGGAAGAGAAGTCAGCCAAAAAGCTCGAAAGAGGCACAATTAATAGAATAGAAGTTATAGTAGACGCTAATATTCTCTTTGCTGGATTAATTAAAGCAAGTACAACAGCCCTGTTGCTCTTTGATCCAAACTTTAAATATTATGCACCTGAATTTGTTCTTGAAGAGTTTATGAAATACTCAGAGTTAATTCAAATAAAAATGAAGCGAACTAGAGAAGAGTTCGTAACAATTATGCATCAACTTCATCAAGTCATTGAAGTTGTGCCAAAAGAGGAATATGAAACATTTATGAATGAGGCAAAAGAAATTTCTCCTGATGATAATGATGTTATGTATTTTGCGTTAGCCTTAAAGATGAAGTGCGGAATCTGGTCAAATGACAGTAAATTGAAAGAACAGAATAAAGTTACAATTTATAATACCAAAGAGTTATTATCTTTTCAATCAGATTACTAAAAACACTCAACTCAACATCTTCCTCAAAAATTCTCCCGGATTCTTAGCTTTAACTACGGCATGACTCAACAATACGCCTTCGGCGCCTAGAAGCAAGGCTTGGCCTAAATCTTCACGTGAATGCACTCCGGCGCCGCAAACCAGCTTAGTATGGGAAGAACGTTTTTTCAGCAGTTCTAGAGCTTTTAAAATGAGTTTAGGCTTGGCTTTTGTTACAGATACTTTCCCGCCAATGAGTTTTTTAGGCTCATAAGCTAAGTAATCGGGATGGAGCTGTGCCAAACGATGGATTTGATATAAAGTAGAGGCGCAGACAATGGTTTTGAGTTTCAATTGTTTGGCTAAAGTTAAGGTGTTTTTGATTTCAGAGTAATATAACTGTTTTTCAGAATGGTTTAGGATAATACCTTTTACGCCGATTTGTTTTAATTCTTCCAGAGGAATACTGCCAGTATACGCTCCTAGCTCCCTATCACCATGTTGAGCATAAATTAGAAGAGTAGTCTTTTGACGGATTTCTTTAGTAGTTAACAAAGATGGTGCTAAAGCAATCTCATACTTTTTACTCTTCACTTTTGAAATAGATTGAGCTAATTTTAATCCGTGCTGGGCAATTGACTGCGGATAAACTTTGATTAGATCATATGTAAATTAGGTTAAAATCCTATTTCTTTGTTACCCGATAAGTGACGTCGATAACATTTTTCTCTTTTTTCTTGCCTCTTAGTTTTAAGTAGAATTTGTAAGCGTAGCCTAAAGCTATAGCAAGAATGATAATGGGTATTAGAAAGACCAAATAAGTAATAGAAAGAACTGCAGCAAAAGACAGAAAGATTATTAGGAAGATTATAACTATTACAGCTATTACGACGATTTTAATACTGCGAAGCGGACCCCAAACCATTATAGACAGAAATAACGAGGAGTATAAAAAGGCTTCTCTTGCTAGGGCTCTGTAGAAAATATCGAAAAAAGTCGCCTTGGTCGCAAAACTTGTGCCACTTAAGTTGTACTGTCAATCGGAAACCGCCCACCACCGGTCAGAGACCGGTGGCATGCTCGCTTCGCTCGGGACGGTTTCCTCGGACCATGCTTTTTCCAACTGATGTGTTCTCGCTGGAACACCACCAGTGAAACACTGTCGGAAAAAGCATATTTTATCAGAAGTGGCAACAATAACTCGAGTAAATAGTAGTTCAAATTTTAGTTAAAGTTAGAGCTAAAATATATTTTTATTATTAATTAGGGCTATTTTTAAATCTTAGCTTTAAAAATATTAATTCATAAACTATTTAAAACAAGAATGTTTAATACCAGAAATGAAAAAAATAAATATTATTACTAAAGAATCAACCATTGGTGAAGTAGTTAGAGAATATCCAGAAGTAGTAGACACTTTAATGGGTTTTGGTGTACATTGTGTGGGCTGTCATGTTAGTGAGTTTGAATCACTTGGTGAAGGGTTCTCTGGACATGGAATGAATGAAGAAGAAATTAAAGAAGCTATTATTAAATTAAATGAAGTGGTTAAAAAACATCAATCTGAACAGAAAACAGGAGAATATCTATCATTCACAGAAATGGCCATTAAGAAAGTAAAAGAGTTATGTAATAATGATGAAACAAAAGCTTTGAGAATTAGTGTAGAAAAAGGTGGATGTGCTGGGTTTAGTTATGGTTTTAGTTTAGCAAGTAAGGCGGCTAACGAAGATAAAACGATGGATATTTCTGGAGCTAGGGTATTTGTAGAAAAAGAAGCTTTAGAAAAAATGGAAGGTTCTACGATTGATTATATCGATGCTTTGCAAGGCGGCGGTTTTAAAGTACACAACCCTAAAGCCACAAAACACTGTGGATGTGGTACTAGTTTTTCATGAAGCCTGATAGAAATTAAAGAAAATCCTGAAAAGTGGCTATCCCCAACCATCAATGGTGGTGATTTACGCCACTTTTCTAATCACGGATTTTCTAAAATCAAATATAGCGAAATCTCCAGTAGTATTACATGCATTCATCTCCAAAAATGAATCTTGGAGATTTCTGCTTATTTGATTTAAAATGAAATAATTTAAAGATTATTAGAGAATAATAACCAACATTAGTTATTTTTTACTTCTTGAGTTTATTTCTAGCTATTAAATATAGTATAATCCCAAAAGTTAAAGAAATAGAGAAAATAAATAAAGCAATATCTTGAAAGAATTTTTGAGGGAAAGTTCTAATCAACAAAGATTCCATTGGAAAGATCCAATTACCTTGCGGGAAGAAGATTAAATGAAAAATAGTGAAAAGTATCTGAAAAAGAAAAATTGAAGAAAATAGTGTAACAGACAGAAGAATTATAGTAGTCAAACTGCCATAATAAAGCTGTTTCCAAATTAATAGTTTATTTCTGTGGCTAAAATAAAAAGCTAAAAGCATTAAAGGTGCAATAACAGAAAATAACCACAAACTATCAGCCCAAGCCATTACTTTTTCTACATCTTTAAGATGGGAGATCTCTAAATTAGTATAAGTATAATTTAGAGGTGATATAATCAATTGCTCTGAGCGCCATTCTCTGATTAGATTAATTGTCTGTTCTTGTGCAATTGTTTTATCAATGAACTTTAGAGATAGTTGATAAGAAGAAAGAATAATAAAAAGAGGCAAAAAAATACAAGTTAAGATTATTAATAGTTTTTGAGATTTCATGGGTGATTATTTGATTAAGAGTTAATTTCGAATTTAAACTTTATTTTTCTCCATAAAAGAGTAAGCGTTTTTCAATAGATTAATTGCATTTTCATAAGTCAATCGCTTTAGAGCAGAATCGTAATCTAACCAAATGTGTTCTTCTACTTCGTCAAAAATATATTTTACTTTAGAAGAAAGCGCTTCGCATAAAAAGAAAATTACAGTTCTATTGATTTTAGTTACAGGAGTTATATAAAAAATAGTTCCTCTAAAGCCAGCGATAAAACGTACTTTCAATCCCACCTCTTCCATGATTTCACGGCGAGCTGTCTCTTCTTCCGTTTCACCTTTTTCAACATGGCCTTTAGGAAAATCCCAATGACCTCCGTCTGCTTCTTTGTGTTTAATGATTAGATATTCCATCTTCTCTTTTCTTTTTCTAAAGATGATTCCACCACATGATTTTTCTGATTTCATAGTTATTTTATAGAGATATTTGTTGAGAGATTTATTAGATGTTTGAATGGA
>JACPCC010000123.1 GCA_016179995.1 Candidatus Woesearchaeota archaeon
TACCATGGTGCATCGGTCTCGGTTAATAATTGTTTAATATCAACCATCTGCACTAAGGTTTGAAAATGCTGTAATTTAATAATATTAGGTGGAATAGAAAAATAATAACCCAATTTTGCAGCACGTTCAATCAATCTTTTATTACCGGAAAAACAGTGTAAATCTACTTTAATCTCTTGGTTTTTAATCTCTTCTTCCAAAATATCTAAACATTCTTTCTCAGCTTTGCGTGAATGAATTACTAATGGTTTTTTAATTGAAATGGCAAATTGAATAATCTTGCGAAAATTAGACGCCTGTTTTTCAAACGTCTCTTCTTTCTTAGCCCAATGAAAGTCCATACCAACTTCACCAATAGAAACTACTAAATCTTGGCCGTCTTTATCTTTAGATTCATAAATTGCCTGCTTAATAAAAGCAAATTCTTCTTCTAAGCTTATTTTATCAGGATAACGAGGCAATCCAGTTTCCCCTTCTGAAAGACCTAAGGCATCAATAGGATAAATCCCCAAACTAGCCCGCAAAATTAAAGGATGTTTTCTTACTAGTTCCATCACTTCCCTATTTGCGGGTGGATTAACTCCGGAAGTAACAATAGCACTAACCCCCGCTTCCTCGGCTCTTTTCAGTACCTCAGCCATCTGGCTTTGGAAATACTCATGGTTCAAATGACAATGCACGTCGACTAGTTTCATGGTAATAAATAATAAATAATCATAAATAATTATAAATCATCAAAACAGCCACAAGTTTTTAAAATATATGCTTTTTAATTGAAACTATGCTCACACCACAAGCCAAATTAGAACTAGAAAAACAACACTATCGCATTGTTGGTAGCCATAGCGCTGTAAAAACCTGCGGCTGGACTAAGTCCATGATTCGCGGACAAGGCGGGTGTTATAAATTAAAATTTTATGGCATCATGAGCAACCAATGCATGCAAATGACTACTTCTATTAGTTGTGCTAATCGTTGTACATTCTGCTGGCGCGGTTATAAAGCCCCGGTAAGTAAAGAATGGGCTTGGCAAGTAGATGACCCACAATACATACTAGAAAATAGTATAGAACAACACCTTAAATTATTAGCTGGATTTGGCGGTTCTTCTAAAGCTAATAAACGTTCTTTTGCAGCTTCTAAAGAAGTAAAGCATGTAGCATTATCATTAACTGGAGAACCAATAACTTACCCTAAGATGAATGAATTAGTGCATAAGTTTCATGAACAAGGCATTTCTACATTCATTGTTACTAATGCACAATATCCAGAGGCTGTAAAAAGCCTGGCCCCCATAACTCAACTTTATCTTAGCATAGATGCTCCAACTAAAGAATTATTGAAAGAAGTAGATCAACCTTTATTTCCTGATTTTTGGGAAAGAACCAACCAATGTTTAGACCTACTAGCGCAAAAAAAACAAAGAACTTGTATCAGATTAACAATAATCAAAGGAATAAATGATAAACACTTAAAAGAATATGCCGTCCTAATAAAGAAAGGCGATCCAGATTTCTTAGAGATAAAATCTTACATGTTTGTCGGAGAATCAAGAGAACGTTTGAAAGAAGAAAACATGCCTCTTCATGAAGAGATAATAGAATTCACAAAAGCCCTGCTAAAACATCTGCCTGAATATTCTTTAGTGACAGAACATATACCATCTAGGGTAGTAATGCTAGCCAAGAACAAATTTAAGAAAAAAGATGGATGGTACACTTGGATAGATTTTGATAAATTTAAGAGATTAGCTTTAAGTAGAAAATATTTCTCTGCTGATGATTATCTACTAAAAACACCTCAAACAGGTTTGAGCGGCAAAGGAACTTTAGACGAAATGCCAGTAGAGAAGAAAAAAAAATTCCTAGAAAGATATTCCAAATATAAAATTAACGAAGAAACAGAAGAGAGGGATTTGGATTGATAAAGTAAGATTGACGAAGTTAATTTATCTAGTGATATACAAACCAGAAGTTCAAAATGCATCATTCACAACAATACTTAGGCAAAACAGTAAGTGTAAAAATAGACCGCGCCTTAGGTAGTAAACACCATAAATATGGATTTATTTATCCCATCAATTATGGGTTTATAGAAGGAACAAAAGCACCTGATAAAAGTGAACTAGATGCTTATGTTTTAGGAATATTCGAACCTGTTGAAAGTTTTAATGGTAAATGTATCGCCATTATCCACAGAACCAACGATGAAGATGATAAATTAGTAGTAGTTCCAAATGGTAAAAAATATTCAGAGAAACAAATACGTGCTTTAACGGAGTTCCAAGAAAGATTTTTTAAATCGAGAATAATAACATTTAAAGCAGTTAAAAAGGATAATTAAACCAGAATCAAATCACTCTCTTGCCCCTTCTAACTTAGCATGAACTTTATACAACTGTGCAGCTAAAAGATAAGCACTTGATTTAATAAATTCAATATTCAATTCCGGTCTTTGTGGAACTGTGTCCAAACAAACTATTTTAGTAATATAATCTCTTTTATTTGCTTTTTCATACTGTTCAGGCATTGTTACAGCATGAGTGGTCCAAAGTTCTACTTTTGCTCCTTTTTCGGAAGTCTTGGAGCTAGAACACATATCATCAATAATGATATAAACACCTTTGGGATCAATATTATCTTCACGAATCTGACTAAAGTCTTTAAATTTAGATGAGGAATCAATATAAGTACTTCTAGTCTTATCTTTATAAGCAATTAAAGAATAAGCATCCTCTGTAGATAACTCAGTAAAAGCCCTTTCCACAAAATTTTCTACACGATGTTCTGTACCGTCATCAACAGAAATTACATAAAAATGTCCTTTATGTGATTCTTTCATGGATAAAAATCTTTCTTGAAATGGCCTCAAATGCTTCAATACTTCTTTTGCTTTGGTTTTATCTTCTAACCCCAACTTATATGGATTTATAGCTCTGGCAGATTGAAATGGGTTGATGGAATGAAAATCTATCCCTAACTCTTCTGCAATCTGTTTAACTTTATCTGAATGCGGGTCAATAGTAATTAAAGAGCTAAGATTATCACGATTGAAATCTGTCATCATTTTTCTTAATGAATCAAACTGAAAAAATCCATCTTTACGATATTTTTCAATACTATGAGAGCGAACATAAGCCAAATAAGGCGTAACTAAAGTTCGATGGAGGGTCTCAGTATTACTGACTAAATCTAAAAATCCACGAAGGGTCATCAGATGATCATTCACCGAAACTATCTGCTCACTACCCTCTGAAAGCTTGCGGTTAGGAGTTAGCATATGCTCTATCAAAACTACATGTGTTCCTCTAACTTCATCATACAATTGATTTCGGCCGATATCAGCATTTACTTCAGCATCGGCAAAATAGTCTCCCACCAAATGATGTGTATGATTCTTAGAAATGCCAGGAGCTATTTTTTTTCTTTGAGAACTAAATAATATTTCTACTTTACCTTCAAGCCCATGATCTTTTCTTAAAATCTGCCCTACTTCTTTAGTTAGCTTAACGGTTTCAGCAGAAGAACAAGGAATCAACAAAAGCTTAGTAGCCATAAGTATTTTGAAAAGAATAGATTTTAAATATATTTAGAGAGTAGAAAATAGAGGTTAAAAATAGAGATAAATATCATTAAGATATAAACCAAGTTAAAAAATAAAAAATTAGTTGAAAATATTCTAATAATTACAATGATAGAATTATCTATTTTACTATTACCTTACCCTTCATAGAAGGATGGGGCTGGCAATAATATCCATATTCTCCCGATTTTTCAAACTTATAGCTCCAACTTTTTTCTTGTGCTAATAATTTAGAATTAAACAAATCATCATCGGAAGTAACCGTATGTCTAGTTGAATCATAATTAGTCCAATTAACAATATCACCTACTGTAATAGTTATAGAGTTTGGCTTGAAAGAAAAACTCTTAATATCTACATTGACTATAACAGACGTGTTAATTGGTTGAGTACTTCTTCACTGATTACTTCTTCACTGATTACTTCTTCTCTGATTGTTTCTTTTCCAAGAGGTTCTTCTGAAGTTGACTTTTCACTGGTCATTTGTTTTTTTTCGTCTAATAATTTAACAGAAGTACAAGAAAAAAGACCCATAACCAGAAGTATAAGAAGTCCTAAAAATAAAGTTAAAATAATTGTTTTTTTCATTTTGTTCTTTAGGTTTAATCCTAATTTAGATTAAAGCAAGTATGAATTAAAGCAAGTGTTTATTATATATTAAAGTTTCCATCATCTCAAAGGATTATTTAATGGTATCAATCAGTTCCATCTGCATAATTACATCCAAAAACCTTATAAAAAATGCCCCTAATCGATAAAAACAAGCATTGAAAATAGTGAATTAACTTAAATAAATATATAATAAAGATAGAATAAAACTACTATTATTATAGTAATTATAGTAATAAAAGCATTAGAAATGAACAAAATGAGAAAAATGACTAAAACAACTAAGAAATCAAATCCAGAAGAAATGCAGCAGAAATACATGCATTTCCAAATGCTGCAAGAACAGATAGAAAAGATTGCTGAGCAAGCAGCTTATCTCAATCAGCGCAATATGGAGCTAGAAAGCACTCAAGAAGCTCTAAAAGAATTAGCAAAAACTAATTTGCAGACTGAAATACTAGCCCCCGTAGCCGATGGGATTTACTTCAAATCTTCATTAAAAGACAATCAAAAATTAATTATCAGCGTTGGTGCTAATACCACTGTAGAAAAGTCCATCTCTGAAACGTTAGAAATGCTCAGTGAACAAAAAAATGAATTAACATTAAAAATAATGGAAGCTGAAGCTGTGATGCAGGAAATGCAGCAGCAAGCTGTCAAATTATACCAGGAAGTCGAAGAACATGTTCAGCAAGCTTAAAGAAAAATTAAAAGGAGCGCTTTCTATTTTTTCTAAGAAAGCAGAAGAAGAAGCAGTAGAAGTTAAAACTCCCGTACAGGAAACAAAAACTCTGATTCCAGAAAATTATCAGAAAGTAGAACTTAAAGTACATTCTAAAACAGAACCATCAACTAATGAAAAAAAAATAGATAAAAAAGTTGAGGAAAAGAA
>JACPCC010000124.1 GCA_016179995.1 Candidatus Woesearchaeota archaeon
CAGCTGACCGCATGATCTATATAGTGGGACAAATCTTCAGTTGTAGGTCGAACCCCTAACGTTCCCATAACTGACCGAGCTATTTCTAACTCGTAATGTATCTGTTGCCCAGATGATAATTCCGGTTGCTCACCGTATTCATCTTCGTATGCTTCTTCATCATCAACAAAATGTTCACGGTAGAACTCGTTGGCTTTACTTCTTTCCTGCTCCGAAGATAATCTCTTGAGAAATCTGCTTAAAAAAGCCTGAGCGAATACGTCCTCCATCTGCCCAAAACTGACACTTTCGCCTTTCCTGATTCGTTCTACCAGTCCATCAAATCTTTCTTTGGATTTTTTCATTTTGAAGATTACCTTTGACCAGCTTACCAATAGCTATCTCTACAACATGACTCTTATTCCTAAATGTGCCATCGCGAATAAGAGCTTCTACTACATCTAACGTTGCCTTATTCAAACTAACACTAAGCTTTTGTTTCATTGTCGTATTGAATGCGAAAATATACTGTCATTTATAAAACTTTCTGTGTGTGACTACTACATAATGGTGTTCTAATTTTTGGTGTTTCAATAAAATATTGGCTTCTTAGCAAGGCAATTTATTTATAGTGGCGGTAATTTAATCGAAATATATAACGAAAGTAAAATATAGATACTAAATTAAAGAGAAACAAACACTAAAGAAACTCGACCATGGAATACTACTTCAACCACATCATTAATTGTTTTGTACTAAAAGAAACAGGAACTACTTTGTCCATTGTAGCAGAAGGTGAAGAGAATAAGCTTAGAAAACAATTCCCACAAGCGAAACTTTTGCCTGCGGAAAAGACATTTGCGGCACTTCTATCTCTGGCACAAAAGAATTATTATCAAGCATTCTATGAGAAGAATATAGAGCAGACCAAAGAAGATTTGAGAAAATCCGTCAATGAAGATTGTTTAATCATTCAAGCTATTGCAAACATTAACGAATTAGATAGAGTAGTTAATATATTAGCTAAGCGCCTGCGAGAATGGGAATCTTGGTCTTATCCAGAATTGAGTGAAGAGATTATGGACCATAAAAAGTATGCGCAGTTAGTATTAGAAGCTACAGCAGAGAGTAGAACAAATGCCGGCAGTATGGGGGCGGATTTATCTTCTTTCCATCTTGAGGAGATAAAATTACTCGCTTCTGAAATTATAAATATTTATTCCCTACGCCATAAACATGAAGCTTATTTGGAAACGGTTATGAAAGAATACTGCCCAAATATTATGGAATTGGCAGGAGTGACTATAGGCGCGCGGTTAGTAGAATTAGGACGCAGCTTGAAACACTTAGCTTTACTGCCAGCGTCCACTATGCAACTACTAGGAGCAGAAAAAGCTTTATTCCGTCATATAAAGACAGGAAGTAGAAGTCCAAAATTTGGCGTGATTCATGCTCATCCATTAGTACAGAAAGCAAAACGTGAAGATAAAGGTAAGGTAGCTAGAATGCTAGCAGATAAATTATCACTTTGCGCCAGATTAGATTATTTCAAAGGCGAGTTTAAAGCTCCAGATTATAAGAAAGAATTGGAAGAAAAACTAGTTAATATGTCAAGTACTACAGCTAAAAATAAATTTTTGACAAAAAGAAATACAGATGTTGTTTTGACCGGAGAAGAACATAAATCAATGGTTAAACAGGAATACAAACAAAAGCCATTGCCAGCAGCAATAAAAACATTTGTACTAAAAGCCTATCCGGCAAAATATTCTGCTCCTGATAAAAGATTAGTTGTATCAAAAAATGAAGATAATGGTTCCAAAGAATCCGCATATAATAAATCTAGCCCTAACGGTGGCTATGAAGCGTTTCGCGAAAAAAAGAAAATTGGCTTTTCAAAAAGCAGAGGTTCGCGCCACCAAGGTAAGAAGAAATTTTACAAGAGATAAAAAATGATCACACCACATAAAGTATTTGAATTGTACAGCGACGATAAAAGAAGATTATATACTAAAAGTCTCAAGCCGGGGTCAATTTTCTTTGAAGAAAAGATAGTTCATGCTGGCGCAGACGAATATCGTGAATTTGAGCCTCGGCGCAGCAAGTTAGCAGCAACTATTGCTAAAGGCGCGACTAATATAGGAATTCGTCAGGGCATGATTGTTTTGTATTTAGGTGCTTCGCATGGGTATACACCATCTTTTATTTCAGATATGATTGGAAACGAGGGATTACTATTCGGTCTTGATTTTGCTCCGCGCGTAGTACGTGATTTAGTTTTCTTGGCACAAAAGAAGAAAAATATTGTGCCCATTTTAGCTGATTGCAATCATCCAGAGAATTATGCAAATCGTGTCTGCGCGGCAGATATAGTTTATCAAGATGTAGCACAAAGAAATCAAGCCGAGATATTCTTAGAAAATTGCCGTCTATTTTTGAAGAAAGGCGGGTATGGTTTATTGGCAGTTAAAGCCAGAAGTATTAATGCTAAAGAAAACAGCAAGAAGATTTGCGAAGAAGTACGTAAAATGGTAGAGAAAGAAATGACCGTTATCGATTTTAGAATGTTAGNNACCGTTATCGATTTTAGAATGTTAGAGCCTTTTGAATTGGATCATGCCATGATTGTGGTGAAGAAGTAAGAATCAAATAGTAGATTTTGAAAGCTAGAAAACTTATTAAAACCTATAAGATCAAGTTTATTTATGAAAGTTCACGTTCTAAGATTGCATCCAAAACAAGACTTGAAAGAAGAATTGGTCAAATTTACAAAAGAGAATAATATTCTTGCCGGATTTATTTTAACTTGTGTTGGTTCGTTAATGAAAGCAACTCTTAGGATGGCAGATGAAGATGAAACGAAAAATTTTGAAGAAAATATGGAGATAGTTTCATTAGTTGGTACTCTTTCTCAAGATGGAGTTCATCTGCACATTTCACTTTCAAACAAAGAGGGAAACACCATCGGTGGGCATCTTAAAGAGGGATGCTTAATATACACAACTGCCGAAATAGTGATTGGCGAACTAGAAGAGTTAATATTTTCTAGAGAATTTGATAAACAAACTTGGTTTAAAGAATTGATGGTTTCTAAGAAATAAGTAATGAGTATTTTAAAAATAATAATTTAGAAATATTAAAATAAATGGAAACAAATCTTCACTTCTTCTT
>JACPCC010000107.1 GCA_016179995.1 Candidatus Woesearchaeota archaeon
CAGGTTTTACGTAAGAGATTGACTTTAAACATACAGTTTTCTAAAACCAGAAGAACATTGCCCAACTTTCTTACTAAAGAGGAAACAGTCCATTTTCTCAATACAATCACTAATCCAAAACACCGACTGATGATTAAACTTCTCTATGGAGCTGGAATGCGGGTGAGTGAGTTAGTTAATCTGAAAGTAAAAGACTTTAATTTTAACTGTAATTTTGGCTGGGTTCGCCAGGGCAAAGGTCGAAAAGATAGATTGTTTATCATTCCTCTACACCTAAAAGAAGAACTAATTAAATGGATTGAAGAACAAAAATTAACCGGTGAGAGTTGGCAGTTTCCTGGAATAGGAAATAATCATTATTCAGTTTCTTCGATACAAGCTATCGTTAAGCAGGCTAAAAAAGATGCCGGTCTAATCAAAAATGTCCACCCCCACACCTTAAGACATTCTTTTGCCACACATCTAATTCAAAATGGTTATGCTGTTACGGAACTACAACCTTTGTTGGGTCACAGTCGGTTAGAGACAACTATGATTTATGTGCACATGGCTTGCCCAAATATGTTGAATGTTAAGAGCCCGTTAGATGAGTTGCAAATAATTGGAGTGAAATCATGAAAAAACAAGAAGCCCAAAAAAGTGATACTATTACTTTTGATGAGTTTATAGACCTTATTACTGAAAATCGTGGAGAAGAGATAAAAAGACAAATTAGAGAGATAGAATTTAAAAGTAAGCAAAAGAAAAATAGAAAGATAGCTTAAACAAATGCTTCGCAACTTTACCCCACGTTTGTACCAGCAAACTATCTTAGGTACAGCGGCAGCTAAAAATACTTTAGTAGTCTTACCTACTGGTTTAGGTAAAACGGCCATTGCTTTTCTTATGGCAGCCCAGCGCTTGCATCACTATCCAAATTCTAAAATTCTTATGTTGGCACCAACAAAACCACTATGCGAACAACATCAAGAAAGTTTTCGCCAGCATTTAGACTTGCCAGCAGAAAAAATAGTTTTATTTACTGGAAGCGTAGCTCCGGAAAAACGTGCAATCTTATGGAAAGAAGCGCAGATAGTCATAAGTACTCCGCAAGGTTTAGAGAATGATTTGATTAACAACAGAATAAACATGAAAGAAACAAGTTTACTTATTCTCGATGAAGCGCATCACGCCACCGGCGATTATTCTTATGTCTGGCTGGCTCAGCAGTATGAAAAGCTTTCACCACATTCCAGAATATTAGCCCTCACAGCTTCTCCCGGCGCGGACATGGAAAAAATAAAAGAAGTCTGCCAGAATTTGCATATTGAAAAAGTAGAAGTGAGAACGGAAAACGATTCAGATGTTAAACCATATATCCAAAAGTTAAACAAGAATTGGATTACCGTAAAATTTCCCGATGAATTTTTGAAGCTCCGCCAGCATCTGCTGGATTGTGCTAAGAGCAAGTTACAAGAAGCGCAGAAACAAGGTTATTGTAATAACATAAACTTGACTAAAGGTGAACTGCTAGGTTTGCAGAGAGAATTGCAGACAAAAATTTCTGAAGGGGAGCGGAGTTTTGAGCTGCTGCGTTCCATTTCTTTAATCGCTGAAGCCTTGAAAGTAGAGCATGGTTTGGAATTACTCGAAACACAAGGTTTGGAACAGTTGTATGTTTATCTTAAAAAATTACAGAGGGAATCTTTAACCAGTAAAGTAAAAGCAGTACAAAATTTAGTGCGTGATTTGAACTTTAAATCGGCATTTTATTTGGCTGAAGAGTTGAAAGAGAAAAAAATAGAACATCCTAAGCTGCAGAAATTGAAGGAAATTTTACTAGAAGAGTTGGCTAAGAAAGAAGGAGCTAAAGCAATAGTATTCACTCAATTTCGCAGTTCAGCAGAACAAATAGTCTTGAAATTGAATGAAGCTAAAATAAGTAATAATATTTTTGTCGGACAAGCTAAGAAAAATGGTGTTGGTTTTTCTCAAAAACAACAGAAAGAGATATTGGATCAGTTTAGGAACGGAGAATTTCAGGCACTTATTGCCACATCGGTCGCGGAAGAAGGCTTAGACATCCCTTCCGTAGATAAAGTTATTTTTTATGAAGCTGTGCCTTCAGCTATCCGTTCTATTCAGCGTCGGGGTAGAACTGGTCGGTTGGAACAAGGCGAAGTTGATATTTTAATTGCTACTGGAACAAGAGATGAAGCTTACCGCTGGAGCGCGCATCATAAAGAAAAAAGTATGTTCCGCAATTTAGAAACGATGAAAAAAGAATTTGCCTTATTGGATAAAAGAAGTGCACAAACGGTTAAAAATGAAATTAGTGCTTTACCAAAAGAAGACACTTTAGATAAATATATGCCGCAGGAAAAGCAACAATCCGTAGTAGCAATTTTAGCCGATCATCGTGAAAAAGATAATAAAGTTGTGAAAGAATTGATTGAATTAGGTTTTTCTGTCCGGACAGAACAGTTAATTTCTGCCGATTACTTGATTTCTGGCAAAGTAGCTGTAGAATTGAAAAAGGTGCCAGACTTTGTAGCTTCTCTTCTTGATGGACGGTTATTAACTCAAGCCCGAGAATTGCGGCAAAACTTTGAAAAAGCCGTTCTGGTGATTGAAGGAGAAGAGGATATTTATACTGTAAGAAAAGTACACCCCAATGCTATTCGCGGAATGTTAGCAGCACTGGTCTTGGATTTCAGAATTCCAGTATTATATACTAAAAACCCTCAAGAGACAGCTGCTTTAATTGGAGTAATGGCCAAACGAGAGCAAGACACTAGTCGCGATTTTTCTTTGCATGAACGCAAACCCCAGAGTATGAAAGAACAGCAGGAGTTTTTAGTTTCCGCTTTTCCAGGGATTGGAGTTTTAACAGCTAGAAATTTATTAAATTACTTTGGCACGATTAAAAAATTGGTGAATGCCAGCAAAACAGAGTTAGTAGCTTTAGAGGGCGTGGGCGAGAAAACAGCGGAGAGGTTGATAGGATTGTGGGAAGGGGAGTATGGGAAAAAGTGAGAAGTAAAGAATCAATTAAGAAATTTGTAGACTATTAGTTATAGTAAGCCTTATATACATTCTTAAAATACCTCTAGTTAATGGTCGCCATAATTTCCATTAAAAATCTGACCAAAGAATTCAAAACAAGAAGAAAGGAAGCCGGGTTAAAAGGAAGTATTAAAAGTATTTTTTCTCCATCATATAAACTTACTAAAGCAGTAGATAATGTTTCTTTTACCATCAAAAAAGGAGAAGTGATTGGGTTTATTGGTCCAAATGGGGCGGGAAAAAGTACAACTATCAAGATGATGAGTGGAATTCTTTTTCCAAGTAAAGGAAAAATGGATGTTTTTGGTTATAATCCACAAAAGCAAAGAAAAGATCTTTCATTTCATATAGGAACTGTATTTGGACAAAAGCCACAGTTGTGGTATCATTTACCAGCCATAGACACATATAACCTCTTTTCAAAAATTTATGAATTAGATGAAAAAAGCTACCGGAGCCGATTGGATTATTTAGTAAAACTATTTGAAGTTGAAGAAATAATATTCCAACCAGTTAGAAAATTGTCTTTGGGACAGAGAATGCGTTGCGAAATCATAGCTTCTTTGTTGCATGGCCCCAAAGTATTATTTTTAGACGAGCCAACCATAGGATTAGATCTAATAGCTAAAAAGAAAATACGAGAATTACTTAAAAGATTAAACGAAAACGAAAAAGTGACTATTGTTCTTACCTCGCACGATATGGACGATGTAGAACAAATCTGCAATCGCTTGATTATCATTAACGAAGGAAAGATAGTTTATGATGGCTCAACAAAAGATATTCGCGAAAAGTATCTAAAATATAAAGTAATAAAAGTTACGCTGGAACGGCAAGTTACTTCGTTAGGTTTAAATCTTTTAGGTGTTAAAACAATTGAGAATGAGAAATATACTCAAACTTTAGAAGTTGACACCTCTAAACAACCAGTTCAAAAAGTTATCTCTCAAATTCTTTCTAAGCACAAGATCTCAGATATAACCGTTTTAGATCCACCAATTGAAGAAATTATCGAACGCATCTTCAAAAAAGAATTATAAATCGTACCCAATGAGACTATAAATCGTACTAAAAGAGTAAATGAGTAAATGAGTATAATCATAGCCTCTGAATAAAGGACCATAAACCTCACTAAGTCAATAAATTACTCTGAACCGCATTAAATCAATAAAGAAATATGACCCTCACTAAATATATTGAAATCAGCAAAATTAGTGTTTATAATAGTTTAGCTTACTTATTGGATTTTTTCTCTGGCTCACTATTCATCGGGTTAATTATTTTTGTATTCATTCAACTATGGAATGTAGTCTACGGCCCTAGTGCTGGTTTAATTGAAGGATATACCATTAACATGATGGTTTGGTATTTAGTTCTAACTGAAGCAATAGTTACCAGCCCAGGTAAGATCTTAGAAGAAATAGGTGATGAAATCAAAACCGGAAATATTGCTCAGAATCTTAACAAACCCTATAATTATGTGGGCTTCAAATACGCTTCTTCTATGGCTCGAACTTTGTTAAGGTTTTTAATTACGTTTGGCGTTGGTTCACTAGTTGCCTATGTCTTTTTGGGCGGTTTGGAAGTTAAATTTTTGACTTTACCGATAATTTTAGTTTCTGTTTTCTTAGCTTTAACTCTACACTTTTTAATTATGGTATTGCTAGGCATTCTGGTTTTTTGGTTAGAAGATGCCAGTGCCACTTATTTTATCTATCAAAAAATTGTTTTTGTCTTAGGTGGAATGCTTATGCCTTTAGAGATATTTCCTACCTGGCTAGAAAAAATAAGTGCCGCGCTCCCCTTTAGTTATATTGCTTATCATCCTGCAAAACTATTTGTTAATTTTCAGTGGTCGAATGTAAGTGAGGTTTTACTAAAACAGTTGATGTGGATAATGATAATGATAGTCATAGTTACAATAGTTTATCAAATATGTATTAGAAAAATAAGTCTCAATGGGGGTTAAAATTAGCTTGAAAAATCACTTGAAATTATTGATGGAATATGTAAAAATTTCCCTAGCTAGTGCTATGGAATACAAAACAAGTTTTATTACTCAAACTATAACTATGGTTATCAATGACACTGTTTGGATAATTTTTTGGATAATATTTTTTAATAAGTTTAACCAAATAAATGGGTGGACTGTCCAAGATATGTTCATGCTTTATGCTGTTGTTACCTTTTCTTATGGTTTGGCTGGAGTTTTCTTTGGCAATAGGAATAAGATTGCTGAAGTTATAGCTGAAGGAAAACTAGATTTTTACTTAAGTCTGCCCAAAAATGAGTTATTTCACGTTTTGATAAGCAGATCTAGTTGGTTTAGTATGGGGGATGTAGTTTTTGGTTTAATTATGGGTATAATCTCATTCAGTTGGTGGCAGTGGCCATTGTTTTTTGTACTAAGCCTGATGTCTATGTCGATTATAATTAGTTTTGGTACTTTAGCAGGTTCACTAGCTTTTTTTATGGGTAATGCTGAAGAAAGTTCTAGAAACCTATACATGGGTTTAATTTCTTTTTCTACTTATCCACTAGCAGTTTTTCATGGCGCAGCCAGGATAATTCTTCTTACAATAATCCCTGCCGGATTTGTTTCTGGTATACCGGTAGAACTACTTAAGAATTTTAATCTGAAATGGTTTTTATTGAGTCTTATATGTTCCCTAGTCTTTATAACTATAAGTATTATTGTCTTTAAACTAGGATTAAGAAGATATGAAAGTGGAAATAATATGAATGTGAGAGTTTAGATAAACATTTTAAGTTTCGACTAAAACTAGCTTTAAGTTTTTCTCCATCAAAACCATTAAATATCCTTCAATAATCCCCACCTAGTTCAATAGTTCAACAAACTAGAGATATTATGATACTACTGAGGTGACTAGAATGAAAATTAATTTTAAAAAAGATTTAGGAAAAGATCAACTATTGGTCTATGGTTTATTTGCAGGTGAGAAGCATACTTCTGCCAAACTTAATGAAGAGCTAAAAGATGCGGTTAAAAGAAAGACTTTTGACACTGAAAAATTTGGTTTACAATATTTTACTGTTCTTGACGGACAGAAAACTTTAGTCCTTAGTTTGGGTAAGAAAGCCGAATTTACCTTGAATCATCTTCGTCGAGCTTTAGGTAAGGCTGTCAAATATACTAAAACATTAAGGCTAGATACTTTCTCTACAGATTTAACGGAAAAATGTAAAGGAATAAACTCGTTTTCCAGCGAGGAAATCGGTCGTTGTACTGCCGAAGGTCTTATCCTAGGCAATTATGCGTTTAATAAATATCTTACTGGTGAGAGAAAAGATGAGTTAAAACCATTAGCTGAAGTTACAGTACAATGGTCTGGCGATTCTAATATAGAAAAAGGCTGGAAAACCGGCGCAGTAATTGCTGAATCTACTAATTATGTTCGTGATTTGGTAAATGAACCTGCTTGTTTAGTAACACCTACTTTCTTGGAAGGCGAAGCTAAAAAATTGAAGAATGTTAAAATCAAAGTAATTAATAAAGAAGAAATGAAAAAGTTAGGCATGAATGCTTTACTGGGAGTTAGTTTAGGCAGTGCTCAGCCGCCAAAATTAATTCTCATCGAATATAATGGTGGAAAAAAAGAAGAGAAACCCGTCGCCATAATCGGCAAGGGTATAACTTTTGACGCCGGTGGTTTGAATTTGAAACCCACTAAATATATTGAAGATATGAAAATAGATATGTCTGGCGCAGGAGCAGTTTTAGGCACGATTAAAGTTGCCGTAGAGTTAGGAATTAAGAAAAATATCATTGGAGTAATTCCTTCTTGTGAAAATCTTGTTGGTTGTTCTGCACAAAAGCCCGGAGATATTGTTAGAGCTTACAACGGAAAAACTATTGAAATAGGCAATACTGATGCCGAAGGTAGATTGATTTTAGCTGATGCTTTAGCTTATACCGAAGATATCTATAAACCAGAAGTTATGGTGGACTTAGCTACTTTAACTGGCGCAGTAGTTGTAGCTTTGGGTTATGAAGCCGCAGGTTTAATCACTAAAGATGATGCTCTGGCTCAAGAGCTAGAAGAAGCGGGAAAGAAAAGTTATGATTTATTATGGAGATTGCCTTTCTTTGAAGAATATCAAGACGCTATGAACGGCAAGATTTCAGATTTAAATAATATCTCTACTAAAGGTAAAGGTTACGAAGCCGGCTCGATTACCGGAGCAGTATTCTTAAGCAATTTTGTAGAAAAAGCCAAATGGGCACATTTAGATATTGCCGGCAGAGCTTGTGTTCCTCTAGAGACTGATTATCAACCCATGTATGCTACGGGAGCTGGTGTTAGATTGCTGTGTTATTGGCTGATGGGGTTTTAGATTAAAGAAAGAGTTAATGGTTTGGATGGATTATTGCCGGAGGTTTATTTATTTAGATTTACCCTGGTTGATTCATAGCTGCTTTTAACTGCTGACATAGAATATCTCCAGGTGGTTTATCACCGCAATAATTATTTGCGGTAATAGTAAAACCATGTGTATTAATAATTTCTTTATTATCATCCATAGAAAGTATATCTAAAAATATTTTTTCTTGGACAGGATCTTTTACTTCCATAGGTAGCCGATTAGATGTTCCAAAAGCGGACATATAATTACCAGTATCGGCATATAACAATGCATGTTTAGATTTAAATTTTAAATAGGGCGGAGGATAATCTTTGGGACCGTATAGGCTATCAAAATTTAATGATTCCATTACAGGTCTTCCAAGTTTCTCTAAACGTTTAGCATATAATTCCGGATCATCGACTTCTAACATTGCCATTACCTGTTCTACTTTAGATAATCTCTCTTCAGGAGCAGTGTTTGGATCCTCGAGTAATTGTCTGATTGTTGCCATCTCCTCATTAGTGAATAAATTACTTGATTCACTCCCCGTCATTCCAGCAAAATCATTTAATTTCTTACTAATCGCTTTTGATAATCTCTCCCAGTCTTTATCATTAATCCCTTGCGCTCTATCCTCATCCGTCCAAAAGCTTACTTTTTGTTCGCTTGAACCGACTAATTCAGAATCATCTACACTGGCCACCATTTCTTCAGCGGGTACTACGGGCAGTTCTGGCGAAGGTTGACCATACTTCCATTCTTCTAAATCAAAGTCCTCATCTTTTACTTCGTACAATAACAAAGAATTTCTCTCTTCATCGCTAATGGCTAATGATTCAGCTGGCAGGATACTATAAAATTTACCATCAGAATTTGGCACGATCATTTTCATTCCACTCATTTTGTACTCAAAACCATTTTTATTAATTGGTTTCATAAAAATCTCGCCATTTTCTACAATAACGTCTACACCACTACTTTCAAGATTATTGAGTTGTTTAATTTTCACACGATTAATTGTACCATCATTAGAAGTTTGTCCTTGGGCTTTTGGATTGAGAGTATCAACATACATCTCCACCTCTGCATCAACAGAGGACAGAACTAATCCTAATTCACCTTTGGCCTCTACAGCGATTCTTTTTCCAATATGTTGTACGACAGAATGTTCAGATTCAAAAGAAGGATCTATCGCGCATTCTGCTTGCAAACAGATATCAGTAATTTGAGCTGCACTTATATCAATATTTTTAATTCCTTCCGTTGAATATGACAATTTAGTCGAAACACTTTCTTCAGCAATTCTTAATTGATGTTCATTAACAATATGGACTGTTCCTTCACTTAATGTTGCTATTTTTTGACCTTCTTTAGAAATAGAAACTGGTTTTTCTGGCTGAGTGCTTACTTTAATTTCTTTCCCACTTAAATCTAGCCTAGCTCCCTCTGAAGCAGATAATTGGAATTGGTTAACTTTGGCCTTACCTTTTATATAAAAATAATTTTTTTGGTAATGAATTTCATTCTCTTCATCCGTAACAGTAATAATGTGCTCATCATAGTCTATTTGACCATTACTAACAACTAAAACATCACCTTGTTTAGATATAATTCCGCTTAAAATAGTTCCATCTGGATCTTTTAAAGAGCCATCTTCCAATATAGTTGTTCCGGCAGGAAGATTGTCAATCTTAAAGAGACTACCTTTTTCACCTCCCGTTTGCATTTCTTTGGTTGCGGAATTATAACTTTCTAAACGCGCCCCATAATTTAGTGTCAAACCTTTTTCCTTGGCCCAATAATCTACTACTTTATACCATTTGTCATAATCGCCGTCCATTAAAGAAGACATATCACCTAAAGTAGTTTCCTCAAATTGTGTCATCACAACCGGATTATTCAGTAATGTCGGATTGTCATAAAGAGAAGTGAACAAATCTTCCGAAGGGAGAGATTCTAAATATGCTGGATCATCCCAAAGATAGTCTTGGTCGTCTGGTTCTATGGCGTAAACTAACTCGCTTAGAACTAATAATACCATAACCATTATTCCAATTGTTGATTTTTTCATCATTGATTTCTATTCTCCATTCTCTATGGGGGTAATAACTTTTTCTTCCAATCTTTCCTGCCAATTATACTTCACCGCAAATTGAAATATTAATTTTTTCGTTCCTAACAATACTTTTTTATCAGTAAAAGAATAAATTGTAATTCCCTCGTTTCGATCAGTTATTTTGAATTTTAATCTATGGTTTTGAGTCAATTGCATCAGCTTGGAAACAAGCATATAATCGGGATTGGCGGCTTGTAAAGTAATAAACTCTTGAACAACACCGGAGATTTCACCCAATCTGCTTGAGACTACTGCCTGAAAATTGCTTATCTCTTTACTAGTTTGGTCTTGGCTGATAATTACGGGGAGATACAAATCAGCTATAACTCTTGTTGAAGAAATTTTCGTATCTACTTTTATTTCCGAGAGACGCATTTCTACGTTAGGAATAGTTGACAAGGTTAAACAAGAACTCATTTGCGCAGCTACATATTTGGAAATTTCTGTTTCTAAATTAGGGAAATCTTTTGTGACGCCATTTTTTAGATAATATTTTATTTCTCTTTCTGAAAAGTAAGTAGAATCTTGAGGCAAATACTCTCCGCCATTCAAGCTAATTTCTTTAATGCCGCTTTCTAAAGTTTTCTTCAGACAATCGTTGATGAAATATTCTACATTAGAAGAGATTTGTTTTGGTTGTTCTAAATTTGGTTTAAAATATAAATAAAATATACTTCCTACAACTAAAATAACTAACCCCAGGATTATGAAAATAGTGAGCTGTCCTTTCTTTCCCTCTTTTATATCCATTTTATTGTCATCACGTGTCTATTCTTTACAATTATTAAGCTTTTCTACCTTAAATATTAACCGGAAGTAGTTCTTATATCGATGATTAACAGATAACCTTAATAAATAACACTATTTTCTTATGTATTCATAGAAAAATAATATTACTAAACAAATGGAAAACAAACAAATGGAAAAATTAGTCATCCTCGGCTCCGGCATAGCCGGTTTAACCGCAGCCATTTACGCTGCCAGAGCAGAATTAACACCTTTAATTATTTCCGGTATGGAAGAAGGCGGACAATTAACTCAAACTACTGAAGTAGAGAATTTTCCTGGCTTTCCCAATGGTATCATGGGACCAGTCTTAATGCAGAATTGCAAAAAACAAGCCGAAAGATTTGGCACGAGATTTGTTTATGGTGTTGTCGAAAAAATAGAGAGAATTAAAGATGGATTTAAATTGAAAGTAGGAGATAAAGAAATTAAAACCAAATCAGTTATTATTGCTACAGGCGCCTCAGCTAGATGGTTAGGTCTGCCTTCCGAACAAAAGTATAAAGGTAGAGGCGTATCTTCTTGTGCTACTTGTGATGGTGCATTCTATAAAAATAAAGAAGTTTTAATAATTGGTGGCGGAGATGCAGCTATGGAAGAAGCGCATTTCATGACCAAATTTACCGATAAAGTTACTATTGTCCATAGAGGTTCAGAATTCCGCGCTAGTAAAATTATGCAGGAACGGGTTTTAGAAAACAAAAAGATTAAAATTCTTTGGAACAAAACTATTACGGAGTTCTTAGGCGATGGTAAAAAGTTAAACGCCGTAAAATTGCAGGATACAAAAACCAATAAAATTAACGAAATGAAATGCGACGGCGTTTTTTTAGCCATTGGCCACATCCCTAATACTTCTTTTCTCAAAGGTTTCGTAGATTTGGATGAAAAAGAATACTTGAAAGCCGATAGATTCATGCACACTTCTGTAGAAGGAGTCTTTGCTGCTGGAGATGTACAGGATTATCGTTATCGACAAGCTATTAGTGCTGCCGGTTCTGGGTGTATGGCGGCGATAGAAGTAGAGAAATATTTAAGGGAGAAGAAGTGAGGTTTTCTTTATGAGTAATCTTTCTTTATGATCAGTTTTTCTTTACGATGGATCTTTCTAACTTATCTACTACATCTAAGAAAAGCATATAAAGGCCCATCCAAAGAAAAGCTTTACTTTTTTCATTGTAGAGGATAATCTCTAAATCCGTAGTTTTTATTTCCATTAGTTCAGTTTAAACCATCAAAAGAGGTAATTATGGCTAAAAGAGTACAATCTCCATCATCTATAAATACGTTTAAGCAATGTAAGAGAAAATACTATTACCAATATATTGAATGTCTTCCCACTCTTCCAAATATACACCAAGTGAGAGGCAATATTGCGCATTCTACTTTAGAAAATTTTTATACTATAGACGTTTCTCAATTTAACGAAGAAAATTATACTCAAATGTTTAGTTCTTCTTTGCAGCAATTATTTTTACATCAGTGGAAACAGTACCAGCCAAAGTTACAATCCTTACACTTGCATCCCGACCAAGAACGTTTTTACTTTGAAGAAACGATGTTGATGTTAATGAATTGGAGCAAGCACTTTTTAGAAGATTTAAAGCAACTTAGAACAAAAAAAAATATCTCCATTGCTGAAGCTTTTTTGGAGCTAACTCCCATTAGAGAGCAAGAAATGACCTCAGAAGAGTGGTCAGTACGTGGTTTTATCGATGCTATTCATCAATTTGATGATGAGGTGCATATTATTGATTATAAGACTAATAGTAGTTTTGAGATGAAAGATAGCATGATCCTGCAATTGGCTATCTATTCTCTTCTTTATTCTGAAAAACATGGCAAGATGCCAGATAAAGTGGGAATTTTCTTTTTACGACAGAAATTAAAGATGATGAAAGTTGAAAAAGAACATTTAGAATTAGCCAAGAAAGAGATAGCGGCCATACATGAACACACTTCAAAGACTGAAGATAAAAAAGATTACAAATGTTCTCCTAGTCCTTTGTGCAAATGGTCCTCTGGACAGTGCGATTTTTATGAAACGTGTAAGCCTTTTGCTAAAGGGTAGATTTTCCAAAGATTAGGATTATTTTTTGTTCATTCAGTTAATAAGTTACAAAAGAGTAGTAATTACTGGAAAGTTTTAAATAGTATGCTCAATAAATATTAGTAAAATGTTGAAAGAAAAGATAAGAGAGATAGAATAATGGAACTGGAAAAACCAAACAGTGTGGAAGAGTGCATATATTTCACAAGGAAATTCAGAAGCATCAAATTATAACTCAAGTGAAAGATTAGATTTTCAACAGCTATCTAAATTTATTAGAGAAATGTTTCCCGCAGATAAATACATTTTTTGGGGAGCTGAATTACATAGGCCGCCCGTAGATTTAGACTCAAGAGATAAAACTACTAGAATGATTTGGGAACAAAAAAATAATATCTCCTATGGGTGCGTAATATTTTACTACGATATATTGGACTTACCAAGTAAATTTATTGATGAAAGGTACTGTTGTGTCTTTGATTGGTAACTTTTAGGAAAATTTTTTCTTAATTAAAAATATTAAGTAGTATAATTGGTAATGGATTTAATTATTTTAGCTCATCATTCATATCTTCGTAGTACCACCAACAAATTTGATTGAGACTAACCCGGTAACTTTAAACTTCTGAAACGATTCTTTGATAAGTGGAAGTAAAGAAAATTATAATTACATTTTTAGCGCTATAATTTAGGAATAACTTAAAAATTAATGCAGCGCCGCCTGCATGCTCATCTGAATAATCTGCTGATAAATATCCACATGTTCTAAGACAAATGTTTCTACTAAAGCGCCTAAAACTAAGAACACTAAACCGAAAAGCAAAAGATATAGATTGAAGCCAAATACTTCTAAGAAGCGACTGGAAGCAAATTCTTCTAATAATACATCTTTAGAGATAATTGAACCGGATATGGCTGCTAAGAAGTAAGAAATGGCTTCCAGCATCATATGAGGAAATACTATTAGCATAATTACGGCAAACAAAGCGTATTGACTCTTGCCAGAAAATTTGCCGGCGTATTCTGCAGTGATACCAAATATAGAACCCCAGACGGAAGCATTCCAAGTGATTAAAAATATAGCGCCATCGCCCGTAAGTAAAGCGAGAATGAAACAAGCCATTAAAACCAAGAAATTATTTTGTAATAGACTAAAGAATAAGCTACCAGAAGCTATGGCTTGACCACTTATAGCATTTCCAGCAAAACCCTGACCAAAACGAATTTCTAGTTGTTCTCTAAATAGGGTGTTAGTTTGTAAAGAAGATAAAGCGATAGTAGCAATTGAATAGACTAATAAAATACCTAAAAAGAGATAGATATAAACGCGAACAATCTCTAAGTCGTCTCTCCAAACCGTACCGAAAGACACTTTATTTTCCAAACTTTCTTTACGCTCTTCAATAGAAAATATTTTATAGAGCTCTGGAAGCAAAAGCATAGAAGTAAAAGCGACAGCCACTAAAGCTGGATCGCCAGGGAAGATTAGAGAAGCAACTATTATACCAATGATAGAATAGACTATACCCAAAATAAAAGCATACATGCCCTTGCGTTCTAACCAATCCTCTGGAAAAATATGTTCTAGTACCATTTGACCTCTTTTTTGTGGAATGTAATTATTGACTACCCTAATTATAATCTATATTATAACTTATTAATCTAATCTTTATATTCTATTATTCAGTAAATCATTGGGCTTTTTATAGTTTTCGTGTGGTGGGGCTGAATCCTGTATTTAGTTAAAGTAATTTTAGACCACAATAACTTAATCTTCACATTTTTCATCCATAACCTTTTTATAATGATGCCCTCTACAAAGATAACGGGTGATTTAATTATGGTATCAACAACAATAATATTAGGAATTGCAGCAGTGGTAGTAGTTTTGTTAATAGTCTATATTTATAACAGCTTGATTAGACTGAGAATGCGAGTCAATAATGCTTGGGCGCAGATTGACGTGCAATTAAAGAGAAGATATGATTTAATACCTAATTTAATAAATACGGTTAAGGGGTATATGAAGCATGAAAAAGGTGTATTGGAAGAAGTCACTAAAGCTCGAGCTTCTTTAGTTACTGGCACTATGGGTCAAAAAGCTAAAGCTAGCAACCAAATAACTGATGCTTTAAAGTCTATTTTTGCTGTAGCGGAAAGCTATCCACAGCTTAAAGCTAATGAAAACTTCAAGATGTTACAAGAAGAGTTATCTGGCACTGAATCAAAAATTGCTTATGCAAGGCAGTTCTACAACGATTCGGTAATGGGCTATAATGAATCATTGCAAGTCTTCCCAAAGAACATCTTTGCCAAGTTGTTTGCTTTCCAAGCTCGTGAGTTCTTCGAAGCTGAAAAGAAAGAAAAAGAAGCCGTAAAAGTGGAATTTTAGGCTTTTTTTGATATATTTATTTTAAAATTTTATTTGATTTTTATGTTTATATTTCAATAAAATCATAACCCAAAAAATTGATAAGAATTAATACTAACTTGGAACCACTTTGAGGAAAAATGAACTTTTACGACGAGATTGCTTCTAATAAACGAAAATCGGTTCTCTTGATTGCCTGCTTCTTTGCTTTTGTAGTTTTTCTCGGTTTATTTATTGGAGTAATGTATGGGAATAGTTATTTTGGCTTAGGTTTAGCCATTGTAATAGGAGTTATTTATTTCTTATTTAGTTATTATGGCGGTTCAAATGCCATATTGACTATGACTAAAGCTAAAGAAGCTACAAAACCCCAGTATACTCACTTAATCAATGTAGTAGAAGGTTTGTCTTTAGCTGCCGGTCTTTCTAAAGTGCCTAAAGTATATGTTATTGAAGATACTGCCTTGAATGCCTTTGCTACAGGTAGAGATCCAGAACATGCTGCTGTGACTGTAACAACAGGATTATTACATAAATTAAACCGCTTAGAATTAGAAGGAGTAATTGCTCACGAATTATCCCATATTAAAAATTACGATATTAGAGTTATGATGCTTACGGCCGTAATGGTTGGTTTGACTGTACTACTTTCAGACTTTATACTACGAAGTTTCTTATGGGGAAGAAGAGACAATCGTGAAAGTAATCAATTAAGTTTAGTTTTTATATTAATTGGCTTGGCTTTAGCCATTCTCTCTCCTTTAATCGGAGAACTAATTAAATTAGCCATTTCTCGTAAGAGAGAGTTTTTAGCTGATGCTTCGGGAGCACTGTTGACTCGTTATCCCAAAGGCTTGGCTGATGCTTTGCGTAAGATTAAAGAGGACCCCGACCCATTAGTAGACCATGCTAACAAAGCTACAGCGCATTTGTTTATTTCTACTCCGTTTAGAAAGGAGAAAAGTAGTTTTATGAAAAATTTATTTAGCACACATCCGGATATTGATGAGAGGATTAAGAAGTTGGAAGAGATGTGAGTGTAAGATGAACGAGCAGGAGATTAATAATTATTTGCAAATTATGTCTGAAACTTATTATAAATTTTTAACTTCTATTGATTGGAATGATCAAAATTTGTTAAATGGACTAAAAGAAGGAAAAGGTAAGTTCTTATCTAATTTATGGTTATCATTATTTAATAAAAATAAATATTCCTGCGCCCAGTACATTTCATTTAAAGCTTTGGATAAATTGAATCGTAATTTTAAAAAAGAACTAGTATTTGAACACGTTGTACCTAAAAGATTATACATACAAGAAGAATGTGAAAATAAAGCAAAGAATAATGAATTAACTGAGACATTTATTTGTGACTTATTATCCAAATACTGGATTATTTGTACAATTACTAGAGAAGAAAATGATTTGTTGAATAAAAGTGGACTTAAAGATAAAATGCCATTTAATTGGGATAAAGAGAATGTCTTTGCAAGATACGATACTATTAGTTTAAAATATCAGCTAAACCCATTATTTAAAATTAGATAATTTTCTAAACCCCTAAAAACTCACTCGCCGTCACAATCTTCACTTTCGTAAATTCTTTCAGCTTCAACAAGTGAGGATCACCAGAAACAAGATAATCAACATTTCCCACAACTGCTGTTTCTAGCATTGCGTCATCATCTTGGTCTTCTAGTATTACTTTTACTTTACCAGTAATTTCAACTATCGTTGCTATCTCCAAGATTATAGAGATAAA
>JACPCC010000125.1 GCA_016179995.1 Candidatus Woesearchaeota archaeon
TTGTTTTTTTTTTGGTTTTTGATTATTTTGTGTTTGATTTTTTGTTTAAATATTGATTTATTAAGCAAATAATTTTTCTTTTTCTAATACTTCAACGGCTTTTTCCGTCCATAAAGCGACACGGCCTGGCTGTGTGCCAGGAGCCAATAATTCAGTGTTTAAAGCCTTAACTTCTACAATCTCTACACCGGGAAGGTTATTTCCAGATTTTAAGAGAGGGCATTTTCCACTTACTACAAAAAGAGGACCTTTTCTTAATCTATATCTTCTTCCTCGCATCTTACCTTTACCGGCGCGTATTTTCTTGACGGAAGCGCGTTCTAATTCGTCGGCAAAGCCGAGGTTTAATAGTAATTGTTTGACTTCTTCAGTTTTGGTGATTTGTTCAAAAGATGAGTCTAAAATGAAAGGGAAATCTTGAGGCAATAAATGACCGCGTTGCATAATTATTTCTTTACAAACACTAGCAGATAAAGCAGAGCGTAAGGCTTTATTTTTTTCTTGAGCATTAATTTTTTGAGTTAATAATTTGTCAGCTTTAGGAGGATGCGCGCGCCTACCACCTCGGGTTTGTGGTGAGAAAGCGCCTATCCAAGACATACGTGTACCACGGCGAGAATGAATTTTTCTAGCTACACGACTGATACCAAAACCATAACAACCACGATAATCACGACGTCTTTTGCTCACTTTAGTAGAATGAACCAAACCTGCATTAGGAGATGCACCATAGACTTGACGGGCGGCGCTTTGCAGAGCGTGAACTGCTCGTTTGATTAAATCTGGGCGATAAGATTCGTCAAACTGACTAGGAAGGTTCTTTTCTCCAACTTTTTTCTTTTCTCCATTGACGATTGCGAGTTTCATTTTTGGAATTAATTTATTTTTTTTAAATTTGTTTTTGATTTTAATTTGTGTTTCATTTTGATTCGTTTTTTTTTATTTTTGTTTATTGGTTTTTAGTTTGATTTGTTTGATTGTTTAGTTAATTATTGGTTTATTGTCGAATATCCGTTACTTGGAATGCTTCCTTGGAAATTACGGTGTTTGGTCTAGTTGCTTGGGTTAAAACTAGTGCTCGTTTTTTAGGTCCGGCTACTGAACCTTTTATTAATAAATAAGGATTTTTGACTAAACCATATTTGGCTAATCCGCCTTCGCGGTTGACTTCTTCTACTTTATCACTTAATTTCAAAATTTGTTTGTTATATTCTGTCCGTAAATGGAAACCCATTTTACCTGGTTGAGGTACGGTAAAAGCAATACGATTAGGGTGCCAAGGACCTAAAGTAGCTATTCCTCTTTTGGTCTTTTCAGCTTTATGCTGCCTAATTGGAACGCCGAATCTTTTGACTGTGCCTTGAAAACCTTTACCTTTAGTTACGGCGTGAAGATCAACTAATTGTCCACTTTCGAATACTTCAGTGATTGCAATTTCCTTGCCTAATTTTTCTTTAGCGTAAGCTAATTTGGCGTCTTTATTTCCGCCTAAAGCCATTTCCATAATTTTAGGTTTTTTTGTTCCCGTACTAGCTAACCAAGGTTGGGAATTAACTAATAAACGTAAATCATCAAATTCTGGTACTTGAGCAAAAGAATAAGGTTGTTTTTTTGCCAAAGGCATTTTTTCGGATAAATTTTGATTAACTTTAGGAGCATAGAAAGAAGCGATTTTTTTTGAATAACGATAGAAGGCTACACCGCAAACAGAAAGAGGAGGACAATCGATAATCGTGACGGGCAAGGCAATGTTCTCGCCTTTGGTCATAGACTTAGCGCGATTGTCGTTAGCCATGATTAAAGTCATACCGGCTTTGAAACCAATAAAACCCAAAACTTTGGCTTTGCTTTCATTAGCCCAGGAACGTATTCTAACTAAAGAATGTCTTGACCGTTTTCTTGGCCAGAACTGCATACTTCCCCGGCGTGGATGGCTTACTTTTGGCATTTTGTTTTTTTAATTTGTTTTTGTTAGTTGGATTACTTACGGGTGCTTATTACAAATATTCATGTAGTAGCACTATTTCCTATCAAGAACCGTTATGCAGGTAAAAAACTCAGTTTTTAGCTTCGATATTTTAACTGCCTATTATTGATTTTCATCAAGAAATTACTCCTCGATGTCAACCTTTTCAGGCTCTAACTTAACATATTTAGTCAGTTTAGCTGACCAGTGTATGATAAGCTTTTTTGCTTACAACGGGGTTTATTTATAAATCTGTTGGTAGAGTTTTGAGATTGTATATTGTGGAGAAGATAGGATTAAATTTATTCCTGCACTTAATTGTAGAGGATATTTTGTAAAAAAATAAAGATTTACTCTCAACACAACTTATCTTCTTTACATCGAGGCAGACAGTTTTCCTCGCTCTGAGCTAAAGCGCGTACGCAGTCTTTTATGCATTGCTCGCAGGAAATATCTCCAGCATTTAGACGGCGTAAAGTGGCACTGCCGCTTTCGTTGGCATAATCATTAATCTGTTCTTTTTCATGATAATCTAGTTTAAAGTCTGAGGCTAACAGCAAGAGAGTAAAAATG
>JACPCC010000126.1 GCA_016179995.1 Candidatus Woesearchaeota archaeon
GAAGATCTAGATCGGCCTCTCGTAAGACTCCTTCTGTCTTTAACCGATCTAAAACTGCCATATCTTTGGGATTGAGATTGCCCGCAGCGAAGTTGTATAGCTGTTCTTCTTGCCCGGGGAGATAATAGAGAGGACTGCCCCCTAACTTCAAACTGGAGATCCGAATCTTCTTCTGTGCAGCGAGGTCGGATAAGTGAGCAGAGGCGATAATGATATCCGTTTTGATGGTCTTGGCAACTTTGGTAGGAATTGTCGGTCCGGTAACGTTCAAGAATTCGAGAATTTGATCTTGGACAAGCATGACTCTTGGTCTGGGATGGATGTTTAAATAATTTTTGGTTTCTAGTAGTAACAAGAACTGAGATTTGTCCTTACTATTATTTAATTCAAACTTTCACTCTACCACAAAACCCTTGGCATCTAGAATCTTTGTAACAGAGTTATCGATTTGTTCTGAAGAAATTTCGCCGTTTTCTACAGCTTTTTTAATTAATAGAATCATACGATACGTTTCTTGGGGATCTTCATTAAAATTAAGTATAATATCATTTCCAGCTTTAAAGAGGTCAAGATACATCTGGTCAAGGTTGGAATAATAATTCTTTAAACCCAACATGTTTACTTCGTCGCTAATTATTAATCCGGGATATTGTTCTTTTAGATTGTCCATTATTTTTTTAGAGACTACGGCAGGTTTGCCTTCCGAATCTACAGCACCGGAAACAATGATATGGCTAACCATAATACCGCTAGTCTGATTGACTAAAGCAGCATAAGGATAAATGTCAGCTGCAGAAATGACAGCCGTAACTAATTGACGATGCGGGTCGCCGATAACTAAAGTGCGGCCAGGATAGTGCTTAGCCGTAGCTAACACGTTTTCAGACTGCAAACCGGCGATGTATGCACCAGCCAAACGAGAGATTTCTGTTTCATCGCCAGGAAAACTGCGGCATTTCCAGATTTGGTCTTCCAAATCGACAACGGGAGCAAAGTTTAAACTGATGCCCAGCGAAGCAAGATAAGTTCCTTCGTCTACTCCTTTTCCCAAAGCTTCCTGTTCATTAGATATCATTGATGCTGCGGTAAAATCTTTGAAGTTAGCAAATGGATTCTTACAGCCTTCTAAATCGACACTTATGAAGAAAGGAATAGACATGCCAGATTGAAACTCATCAATGGTTTCTTTAAATAATTCTTCTTTTTCGAGAGCAAATATATGTATCCCCCCAATTTGCATTCTCTTCCAAGGTTCAATATTCCAAAGCCCGCCGTGGACGATAATCATTTGAGCAATTTTTTGTTCTAAAGTTAAATCACTTAAACGAATAGTGTTTATTCTTTCTGCACCTTCTCCAAAATAGGCCGGCATTTGTACTTCTGGCTGAGAGGGGATGAGCCAACCTTGAGATTGGAAATAACTAAAGACTAAAAGGGTGATGATTGATCCTACAAGAAGAAAAAAGAAGATGATTTGAAGTTGGAGGCTGTGGCCTAAAGCCTTGCTGAAGTTTTTACCTTTGATATTTTTCTGTTTTCCCATCTTGAATCACTACTTTTTTCTTCTATTTTCTTCAATCTTCTAGTCTCTTCAATTTAGTTTAATTAAACCAAAAAGGCTCTAAACGACAGTAATAATAGGCTTTATCGTTGAGAAGTATTTTAATAACTTTATTACTATTTCCGGTTTGACATGTTCTGTCGTAATTTTTATCTGGCGTCGAGTATTTCTCTTTCTTACAACTTAGCTGCTGGCGCGCTTCTAAACAACAGCGATCGATGTCATTCCATTCTGTCAATTGAGCCTGCCATTCTATTGCGCAAGAGGGCTCTCCTTTTTGGATAATATATTGTGCGTGACCAAAAGAAGGTAGCTTCACTCCATAAAAATTTAGCAAAAGTAATAGAAAGACGAATACTAAACAGATATTGATGATAACCCATTGTTTCCAAGAGACCATAATTTAATAAAAAGAAAAATGTATATAAACTTATCTTCAATAATACTGATGATCTATTAATAATTCATTAAAGTTTATAAAGGTTGTAAGTTTTAAGAGCAAAATGGAAATTAAAATTTATACTTCGCCTTTGTGTACTTGGTGTGGAAAACTAAAAGAATGGCTCAAGAAAAGAAAGTTAAGTT
This sequence comes from Candidatus Woesearchaeota archaeon, assembly GCA_016179995.1. Classification (GTDB taxonomy): domain Archaea; phylum Nanobdellota; class Nanobdellia; order Woesearchaeales; family GW2011-AR9; genus JACPCC01. The sequence goes on from JACPCC010000126.1 coordinate 2,147, forward strand.
TTGAAGAGCATGATATGAGCGATAGCGAAGAATTGCGTGATATGGTCTTAGAAAGAACTGGCCAGTTGGTTTATCCAGTTATTGAGATTGATGGAACTCTAATTCAGGGTTTTGATGAAAAAGCACTTACTGAAATAGTGGATAAGAATCAAGCAGAACAACTTAAGGTGTTAAACACAGCCAAAGCCTCTAAAAGAATTGAGACTAAAGCTGCAGCCAAAATACAATCTAAGAAAACAGTTAAGAAAGTAGTGAAGAAAAAGAAATAAAAGTAGATTTTAGACAAGATTTAACTTCTATATCTCTTTCAACACGTCCTTCGGATCTTTCCCTTTAAACAATATTCCATGCAATCCACTAATCAACGGCAGTTTCACATGACGATTACGAGAGTGTTTGCTAGAGCAGGTTACAATTAAATCGCCCATACCTGCTAAACCGTGAAAGGTTTTGTCTTTAGCGCCCCATTTTTTTCCCACTAAAGTAATTTCTGCTAAACCTTTAGTCATAATATAGGCTTTAGCGTTATCTCCCAATTGCATCCCATCTAAAACGCCAACAAATACAGCTAAAATGTTCTTTAAGGCAGCGCAAACTTGCAAACCTATACGATCATCGCTAATGTCAACACGCAATTCTAAACTTTCTAGAGCTTTTTTAATCTGTTTACGTTCTGGGCCTTTTTTACCGGCTAATACAATGCCGCTAAACATTCCTTTGCAAACTTCTTCAGCATGTGTTGGACCGTATAAACAATAAACATTGCCTTTTACTTTAGCTTCTACCACATCACTCAATAGACGTAATCCGGAAGCTAAACCTTTAGAACAAACCACTACTGGTTGATTCTCTAAAAGTGGAGCAATTTTATCTAATGTTTGTTCTACTTTATCAGATGGCACAACTAAAAGAACTAACTCGGTATCGGCAACAGCTTTTTCTATCTCTGAAGAAACAAAAATGTTTTCAGATAGTTTTACTCCAGGAAGTAAACGACAGAAACGTTGTTCCTGCATTTCGTCAGCTTGCTCTTTAAAGAATTCCCATACTTTAAGATGATGATTTTTTTTAGCTAAATGTACAGCTAAAGCACTGCCCCAGCTACCACCACCAATAATTGAAATTTTCATTTGTAAACCTCAAAAAATAATTTGTTTTAAATAAGTTGTGTTGTAATTAATCACGGTGTATGATAATAAATCATTTGAATCTATTTAAATGAGTTATGAAAAATTAACCACAAACTAAAATAGTTACATAGAATTTATATATAAGAATAAATAATAATCATTATTATTAAGAAAAAAAATAGTGTTGATAATTATTTTTAACTGTGGTTTGAGATTAAAAACGTGGAAAGAAAAACTAAGCAAAAAAAAAGACGTCAAACTAGGCAAAAAATAAAGATTGCTGAATATCTTAGCAAAGTTAAAACACACCCCACTGCCGAGATTGTTTATGTAGAAGTAAAACGAGAAATGCCAAGTATCACATTAGCTACGGTTTATCGTAATCTTAATCAAATGGCAGAAGAAGGAGAAATTCTGCGTTTAGAATTTAATAAAGAGTATCATTATGATGCAGAGATTAGCAGCCATCAGCATTTCCTCTGTCTAGATTGTGAAAAAATAATAGATATCTATAATAGTAATCTATCAAAAGAAATAGCTGTGTCTTTAAAAGGATATTTGCTTAGAGAAAATAAAACGCCAGATATCTCTAGTATAAGTGTAGTTATTCGTGGATTATGTCCAGAGTGCAAACATTTAGTTCAAGATTAAATTTAAAAAATGTTAAAAGAGATGAGCAAGAGTCGTGCGGTAATTAATCTAAAGATAATTACGCTGGGAAAAATAAACTTGTGAAGGTGAAATAATGGAAGAAAAAAATAATGAATGTATGGATGGTTGCGGGTGCGAAAGTAACAATGCGCATCTGGATTGGCAACAAGGTGCAGTAATAAATTGGCCGGCTCCTAATTTTACGGCAGATG
>JACPCC010000108.1 GCA_016179995.1 Candidatus Woesearchaeota archaeon
GTTGTTATAAGCGAAAACAGCTACAGTAATTCTACTTTTTCCTAATTCTAGGGCTTCTGTAAATAATTCTTTATCTAATGATTTATCAAATCCTGGCATTGTTTATTTCCCCTTAGTGATTTAATTATGGTTGAATTTTAATATTATTACTATTGAAATAATTGTTACAATAATTTTTAACTTCTGGAGCTAGAGTATTTAAATTTCCCACAGCTGGTTTCTCTTGCAGTAAATCTTCACAATAATACGCGACCCTAGAGTTCTCTAAATAAGACCCCAGTATTGGAATTGCCGGTAAAGATAGAGCCATACTCATTAGTAAAACTTTATGGTAAGTTTTAGTTTCTCGAACAGATTGAATAAAATTATCTAATGAATTGATCATAATTATATAGTTTTTAACGGTTATTTAAAAGATTAGTGTTTGTTTTTATGTTATTTTTAGTTAATTTTAGATTATTTAAACTGAAACTAGAAAATAGCCCCACCACATTATCAACTAACCATATTAATTGATCAAACATCCAAATTAACAACTTCCAACGCATGTTCTTCGATGAATTTTCTACGAGGTTCTACTTCATCACCCATAAGAACAGTAAACATTTGATCGGCCAAGATGGCGTCTTCTAAAGCTATTTTCTTGAGAGTTCGAGTGGCTGGGTCCATAGTAGTCTCCCAGAGCTGAGTAGGATTCATTTCCCCCAGACCTTTGTAACGTTGCACTCCTACCTGTTCACCTAACTCCTTCAAAGCTTGATCTTTCTCATTATCGTTATAAACGTACTTTACCATTTTGCCTTTTTGCAAACGATAAAGAGGGGGCATAGCAACATAAACATGGCCCTGTTCGATAAGCGGCTTCATGTAACGATAAAAGAAAGTTAAAAGCAAAGTCATAATATGGGAACCATCGTAATCAGCATCAGTCATAATGATGACTCGGTCATAACGCAGCTTTTCAATATGAAATTCTTCGCCTATCCCCGTGCCTAGAGAAGAAATCATAGCAATTATCTCTCTGTTTTCCATTATTTTATGAAGTCTGGCTTTCTCGACGTTAATAATTTTCCCACGTAAAGGTAATATGGCTTGAAATTCACGGTTGCGGCCTTGTTTGGCGCTATTATGAACAAATACGCCAGAAGCTAAAGCAAAATTATGGGTGCCTGGAACTTCTAAATCATAAACATCGATAGTCTCGACAAGGTTAATTATTTTTTTGATCTTATGATTATAATTGATTACTGCTTCTTCTAATTTAGCAGAATCATTATTAAAAAACCTTCCTATAAAAGTATTATAAGACAAAATATTTTTATTGCGAGATTTCTTTCTAATTGATTCAAATTCACCCATATCAAGTATATTTTTTAGATCATAAACTCTTCTTAGAACTTTAATAGTATTCTCATAATAAGTTTTATTGTAAGCAGTTTTACGTTTGATTCTGAATTCGGGAGTCCACTGTTCTTTAGTTTTTATTTTTCTCCATTCTTTTATCTGAGAATCACCCCATTGAAGCTTAGCTTTTGAAGATAATTCTAGTTTAAGTTCTGGGTTATTCTCAAAATAGTTCTTAACGCGCAGAGACTGCTGTCGCTTATTCTCACTTGAAGACCAATATTGCTTACTACTCTTAGTTAATATTTCTTTAGATTTAGTCCTATAATCTTCATCAGAGTTATAAAAGTCTAAAAATTTTTGAACCATAAATCTTTTATATTCTTCATTTTCCCATTGAACTTTAGCTCTTTGACTTAGTTCTGATTTCATAGAGTTCATTTTTCGTCTAATTTTTTCTTTATATTCAGGAGTTTGACGAAGCAAACGAAGTTTTTGAAGAACTTCTTCACTGCGTAAAGTTTTATTCGCCATAGAAGCGTGAAGAGCAATATGTTCTTCTTTAGTTAAGCGACAAATATTAGAAGGATTATTATTCAAACGATTGAAGTCTTTATGATGACGATGTGCTCCTTCTAGCTCTGAGTAAAAGCCATTTTTAAGATTATAATCATCAGCTAATATATGGGTAAAGATCCAACGCTCATCTTTTGGATCATAAACTAATTCGTATCCTTCTATAGTGATTCTTTCTCCTTTTTTAGATAGTTGTTTTCTTAACGGCATCAATGAATCGTTAGTCTTAAGTATATTTGCTTGTTTATAGCTCCCATCACGAAGCATAAATAAGTGGTCAGAAGTACAAGTAATTTCTTCACCATTATCTAGTATAATTTTGATTACAGAAGCAGACGCTTTTGTCTTTCTAGGATGTAAAATCTTTTGAATGCCAACATGACCATTGTCTAAAATGGTATAGGTGTAATGTTCTTTTCCTTGTTTTTGCTCTTCTATAAGTTCTAGGAAAGATAGATTTCTTCCATCAGCTAAAGCCACTTTAGTTTTGCCATCAAAACATCCACCGGCACTGTCTCCTTCGACAATATAAATTTCGCATTGTTTAGGATCTCTGTTACTGCAATCAGCTAATTTTCCAGGCAAACCAGCGCCTTCTAAAGCGCTTTTTCGTCTAGTTAATTCACGAGCTTTACGGGCTGCTTCTCGAGCTCGAGCAGCATCAACACATTTGCCAATTAGCATTTTAATGATTTGAGGATGCTCACCAAAATAGGTGCTTAATTCATCATTAACTAAAGAAGAAACTATACCAAAAACATCGCTGTTTCCTAGCTTAGTTTTAGTCTGTCCCTCAAACAAAGGTTCAGGCACTTTGACAGAAATAACCGCAGTAAGACCTTCTTTAACATCTTCGCCAGTTAATTTTAATTCTTCTTTACCATTAATAACACTTTTAGAGAAATTGTTAATGGCCCTAGTCAAAGCCGTTTTGAAGCCAGAAAGATGCGTGCCGCCTTCAATCGTATTGATATTATTAACAAAAGAGAAAACATTTTCTTGATATCCTGAATTGTAGCGCAAAGATACCTCTACGATTACATCATTTTTAGTTTTTTGGAAATAGATAACTTCATGTAAAGGGGTTTTATTTTTATCAACATAAGTTACAAATTCTTTAATGCCACCTTCATATTTGAAACAGTCCTGCTTTTTAGGTTCTCTTTCATCAATTAAATTTATTTCGATACCTTTGTTTAAGAAAGCTAACTCTCGTAATCTTGTAGCCAAGACATCATAATGGAATACTACTTCTGGAAATATCTGAGAATCTGGTTGAAATATGACTATTGTTCCACGTTCAACTGTATCTCCAATTACTGCAAGTTTTGATATAGGATGACCACGCGAATAAAATTGTTGATGTATTTTACCATCACGCATTACTTTTACTTCCAAATGAACAGATAAAGCATTTACTACACTTAAACCAACACCATGCAAACCACCAGATACCTTATAGGAATCTTTGTCAAACTTACCTCCGGCGTGGAGCTTAGTCAAGGCTACTTCTACAGCAGGTAAACCAAATTGAGGATGAATATCAACAGGAATACCACGACCATTATCTATCACAGTAATACGATTGTCAGGATGAATGATTACAGTAATTTTATTACAATAGCCAGCTAAAGCTTCATCTACGGAATTGTCCACTATTTCATAAACTAAGTGATGTAAACCTCTTAAACTGGTGTCTCCTATATACATGCCAGGGCGACGACGGACTGCTTCTAAACCTTCAAGAACGGTAATTTGGGCTGCGCCATAGACTTTGTGAGTAGAACTATTTTGAGCATTTGAGGTATCTTCGGGGCTTACTTCTGGGCCTAACTTTTCGTTCTCTTCAGTGGTCTGTTCTGGGCTCATTTTGCGGGTTAAATTTAATGTTTTAATTTTATAATTTATAGACGATAAATGTCAAGAGGTTAGAGTTTTTGATGGTTTATAAAGATGTCGGAAAAAGAGGCCCTATTTTATGATATTTGAGAGGAGTTGTTAGTGAGTTTATATAACTAAAATTAAGGCCGATTACTAAGCAATAAGTTACCTAAAAACGGCGTTGCAGCCAAAAATTTCTGAATAATGCCCCTTTAAGTTTATCACATAGGTTACCCTCTACATTGCATTTTCTAAAAGTAGAGGGTAAGATTTAAAAAGAGAGAGTTTCTTCTAACCAATAATGGTCTACATTTATAAAAAAGCAGCTGGTGGAAAGAATTATTTCTACCTGCGCGCTTCCGAAAGAAAGGGGGACAAAGTCCTAGTTAAAGACATCGCTTATTTAGGCAGTAGTATAACAGACGTAGAAATATCTCTGCAAAAATTACCACAGTTCGACGAAAAGATTAGAAAAGCATACAAAACTATTAGAAACTTTCTTCAGTCCAACCACTATTTAGAAAAAGCTGAAGAATTGAAATTAAAGCAAGATGAATTTCTCAGCAAAAAATTAAATGAAGTGGAAGCTTGCAAACTCCATTATAATTTTGAATTTCAAAAAAACCAGGAATTGACTAAAAAAGAAATTTTGGATAATTTTATTCTAGAATTTGCCTTCAACACCGCTTCTATCGAAGGGAATACCATTAAGCTTCAAGAAGCGAGAAACCTTCTCCAAGAAGGTCTGACCCCAAAAAACAGAACATTAAGAGAGATATACGATTTACAGAATACAGAAAAATGTTTTTTAAATCTTCTTACTATTTCAGAAGAAATCGGCCATTCGTTGATAATTAATATCCACAGTCAATTAATGGAAAATTTAGATTCCAGAACGGGGTATCGCCTTCAAGATGTCAGAGTAATCAAAGCCAATTTTAAAGCCACACCTGCCCCTTATGTCAAAACTGATATGGATTTACTCTTAAAATGGTATAACCAATACAAAGAAAAACTTCATCCTTTAGTTTTAGCTACCATATTTCATCACAAATTTGAAAGAATACATCCATTTATGGATGGAAATGGCCGAACCGGAAGAATGCTGCTTAATTACATTCTTCTCCAGAATAAATATCCCCCCCTAGTAATCCATAATAAAGCTAGAACAGAATATTTGAAAACATTAAGAAAAGCAGATAATTCAAAACCATTTGAAACTCTTAAAGCAGATTATCAAGAGCTTCTGCATTTTGTCGCTGAAGAAATGATTAATACTTACTGGGGTCTATTCTTATAATTAAAGAGCATGTTACCCTCTACATTGTATTTTCTAAAAGTAGAGGGTAAGAGTTTCTAGCAGTTTATTCGTGGTGTTAATTTTGATTGTTGATTTAACACCATAAAACCACACTAAAAAACATATACTTTATATACAGGTGACTGCAAAAATGCTTTTTTGGTGCAAAAATGACCTTTGAATACGAAGAATATCACTTACCAAAGTACAAAACTGGACAAAAATATATTAAACTGAGCTCATTCCTTAGAACTGAAGATTTAGAGCAGTTTAAGGAAATGCATCCAGTTAGAGATCTAGAGGCATTATCTACTTTGGGAAAGAGAGTTAATTTATTGATAGTTGATAAAGTAAATAATGATTTTGAGGAGGATGGGATATTTTCAGCCAAAAGAGTACAGTATTTCCCACAAGCCTTGATTCAACGTCGTCCATCACTCATGGAAATGGTTTTAGGGAGAGCAGTTACTATTCGTTCTGGATCAGCAGTAGAAGGGATCTACGAAAATGGAAAATTAAATACCAGCATTGCACCATTGAGAAGAGAAGTGCTAGATCATTTGGATCTGCGCTTTAAAAATGTCTATATTTCTAATTATGATTTAGCTTACCCGATTCGAGGAGGATGGGATAGGTTTAATTGAAATTTAAAAAATAAAATGTTTTAAAATAAAAAAATAAATAATATAATTATTTCTTTAATTCACTTACTTCTGTTAGAAAATATTCTGTATTTCCGCGACAAGGCCATGTCCAGAGATGTTGTTGGTAATCTAACTTAACTCGCTTACCAGAATCTAGCGCCGATTTAACTTGAGCATCTATTGAACTTTCATCTACACTAAAATCCCAAGTTCGACCAGAAGTAGCTCCAGTGCTAGCTTGACCTTCTAAAGCTAATGTACCTTCATAAGTTTTACAATCTGGAAATCCTTTTTTAGAGTATTTAACTACGACGCCAACTCTTGAACCTTCGGAGTAATTATAATCATTTAAAGTAACTCCGCAAGTTAAAGGAAGTGCCACGACCAAAGCAGCTATACCACCAATTATCAATTTATTTTTAGTTTCCATATTTTTCCCCCACTAGTTTTATTTTAGAGTAGTACTTGAAGAAGATCTTTTAAAAAACTTTATGTTAGAATTTGACTACTTTTCTAAAACAAATTTAAACTATAGTAAATGAATTAATTTTTGCTAAAAAATGCTTTCATTTACTATTTAGTAAGCGAAAAGTATTAACGATTATTTATTTCGCTTACTACTACTTGAGCTCGTGCAACAGCTTGTTGATTAGGATTGGCAGCAGAGTTAGCATTTTTTATTTCTTCTGTTTCAGTAATTATTGCAGGATTCACTGCCAAAGGAAAAGCGGCAACTAAAGCATCAATGCCGGAGTTTACTGATTGAAAAGGGACATTTGCTTGAGCTTCTTTAATCTTCTTTTTATAATTTTTTGCCACATTAAACATTCCAAAAATTCCTCCTACCAATAAACTCGTACCTATTGCTAAAGTAGTAGTTAAAATGGGCAGATTTTCATAGGTAGAAAAATGGAGATGATTTTGATAGTTTGTCAAGTGATCTATCACATATTCAAGCCGCTTAGGATCATTGAACAATACAAAAGTATCAATACCAGAACCGACAAGCGAAGCACCTAAACTTAAAAAGAAACCATTAGAAGCAAATGAGTCCCTTTGTAAACATCTTATGTTATCAGTAGTTCCGCGTTTTACATTATTAAAATCATTGATACATTCATCTATTCTGCCTTTGGATTTAACTCTAACCGCATACATATCGGCTCCTGTACCTAAAGCAAATACTAAAGATCGATCTTCATTTACAAAAAAGTCATATTCTCCGGTTGCACTTAAAGGAACATATCCGTTATGTGCTAACAGATATTTCACTGCTTCACTTAATTTTTCTACCTCGTGAGTGAATCCTGCTTGACTTTCTGCAGCTAAAGTTAAAGCATGGCCAAGAGGAGCTAGATTTTCATAACGAGCATCACCTTCTTGAGCCGAAGTAATTAAAGCTGCCAATCCAGCATATTTTTTATCTTCACCTATCTCCACCAAAGCAGTAGTGAGTTGTTCTGCAAGTTGAGCTGAGGAAGGAAGAGCATCTAGCCGATCCATGGTGGCATAGTCTCTATGTTGATCAGATAGTTTTCGTAATCGTTCGCTTAAATCTAGAGTTTGTGATTCTAAGTCCATTTGAGCACTCGTTTAATCCTTTTATTGATTAAAAATAGTAGGAATATATAAATGTTTTGTTACTTGATAGTGATATTTTGGGGGAAGAAAACCGATCTAAATCATGCACTGTAAAAAGTTTTATAAACCTCTTGCGCTTACCGAAGTAGATGAAAAAAAAGGTGGAATGTCAACAAGGGTGTAGTAGGACTAAAACTATTATCCTCACGACGATAATTACTTTATTAGTTGTTTTTGTAGTTTTTCCTTTGATGGTATTAATTTTCAGCGATGAAAAAACAGGTAATGTAGCTCTAATTCCCATTACCGGCGTAATTACCACAGATGGCAGTAATTATTTAGGCAGCCAAACTACTTCTTCAGCTGATATTGTCAGCTTTTTAGAAGAAGCCAATAGTCAAGAGAATATTAAAGCTATTGTTTTAGAAATAAACTCACCAGGAGGAACTCCGGTTGCTACGGAAGAAATAACTGGTGCCATAAAAAGAATCGATAAACCAGTTATTGCTTTAATTAGAGAAATGGGAGCATCTAGCGCTTATTGGATTGCTTCATCTACAGACTACATTATTGCAGGTCGTATGTCCATTACTGGAAGCATAGGCGTGATTTCTTCTTATTTAGAATTTAGCGGTCTGATGGAAAAATATGGGATAGGATACGAACGACTAGTGGCAGGTGATAGTAAAGATGTAGGCACACCTTTTCGTAAATTAACAATTAAAGAAACAGAAAAAATACAAGAGCGATTAGATAGGTTACATAATATTTTTATTAATGAAGTTGCAACAAACCGTGGACTATCTATTGATAAAGTAAAAAAACTAGCTAATGGAGATGTGTTATTGGGTGAGGAAGCTTTAGAAGCTGGATTAGTAGATGAATTAGGAGATAAAAAAGTCGTTGAAGAGTATCTGAAGACAGAACATAATATTGAAGAAATTACTTATTCTACTTACCAAAAAGAAGCTTCTCTATTTGAATTACTTTCAGGAATGACTTCGCAATGGTCTTTTAAGATGGGTGAAGGAATTGGCGCAATATTCTTAGAAAAAAGTAAAGAACCATTCTTGATTTGAGGGGGTTACTTTATTAGAGATGAAAAATATAAAATGTTAAAAATTAATGGATATTCAAAAGAAAAATTAAAGATAGTTTTAACCGTTATTGGTTGGTTGATTATTGGATTTGCAGTAATGGCATTAATAATATTTATTTTAAATTCCGGTGTTTAAAGATGAGTAAATATAAAACTAATGTTATATGGTCGGGAGTTTTAATCTTAATAATCTTAATGATTTGTGCTTCGGGATTAAGTTTTATTGATGAAAACAACGATCAAGAAGTTTCTGTAATTGTAATGTTAAAAGAAGAAATAGGAGTTGATAGTTATAATCAGAATACTATACTATCTGAAAGCGTTTCATCTGAAGAAAACAAAGAAATAATTAAAGAAAAAATAAAATCTAGAAATAAAAGAATGCAAGATGATTTTATTCAAGATATAGAAAATAATAAAAGAAGTAAAAGTTCTGCGCAAAAAATAAGAAACAGTGGTTCTAAAGATATTAATAAAGATAAAGTGAATAAACAAGAGAAAGCTGTAACTTCTTTAAAAATAAACAAACGTTACAACTTGATTAATGGCCTTGCTGGAACCATGCTCAAAGAAGAGATGGATACGCTGCGCCAGTATCCTGCAGTAGAAGGTGTTTTTATAGAGCATATTTATTCAATTTTTCCAAATGGAGAAAATATAGGAAACGAGGTTATACTAAATAATGATTTATCTATTGCTTTAACTACTAGTGTTCCAGCCATCGGTGCTAATCAAACCAGAACTATTTATGGATTGACTGGAGAAAATATTACTGTTGCTGTAATTGATACTGGTATGGATTACACACATCCAGATCTAGGTGCTTGTACAGTAATTAACAGCAGCTGTCGTACTTTCAAGGGTCATGATTATTACAATAATGACAATAATCCCATAGATGATAATGGGCATGGCTCGCATGTAGCCGGAATTATCGGTGCAAATGGAACTGTAGTAGGAGTGGCGCCGGATGTAAAATTTTTAGCTTACAAAGTATGCAGTTCTAGCGGCTCTTGTTCTGAAAGTAATATTATCAGTGCCGTGGATGCAGCTGTAGATAATAACACAGACATAATTAGTCTTTCTATCGGGGGGGAAGAAGATCCAAATGATGGACAAAGCGCTTTAAGTTTGGCTTTAAATGATGCTGTGGCACTAGGAACAGTAGTAGTTATCGCAGCCGGAAATGAAGGACCGAGTACCAGCAGTATAAGTTCACCTGGAGATGCTGTCGATGTTATTACCGTAGGTAATTCAAATGATCAAAGTACGATCCCCACTTCAGATGATACTTTATCTTCCAGCAGCTGTCAAGGCCCTAGTGCTTTTGGACGTTTAGATCCAGATCTTTTGGCACCTGGTTCAAATATCTATTCAACTTATATGAGCGGAGGATATGCTACTTTAAGTGGTACTTCCATGGCAACTCCGCATGTTGCTGGAGCTGCAGCCTTGCTTTTAGAATTTAATTCCACACTCACTCCCTCGCAAATTAGAAGGAAATTGATGCACACCGGAACAGACATTAATATACATATATTTTCGCAAGGCAGTGGAATAATTAATGTTACTAGAGCAGTGGAAAGTAATTTGACAATAAATGTCAGCAAAGACAACAATGGAGTTAGCAATAGTAATGGAGATGACCGCTGGGAAGCAAATGGCAATGCAGGAGATTTACTCGGCAAAAATATTACTTTTATCAATACTTATCCTTATGCTTTAAACTTAAGTTTTGCTATTGCCAGTTTAACTGATGTGGAAGGAGATAATACTTTAGTCAATAGCGGTTTCCAGCTTCAGAATGCAATAGTTAATGCCGGTAGTAGTAGTACGGTTCAGTTGAATTATAGTGTCCCTAGTAATACTAATGCTTCTGTTTACGGAAGTACTTTAATTGTAACAGGTAATAATTCAGAAACTTGGAGAGTTCCAGTAGTGTTTACTGTTCGGCAAAATAATGCTAATATCGTAATTCACGGCACGGTTGACAAAAAAATGATTGCTGGTTCCAATAATCCCAACGGAGATAAAATTTATTATTATTTTTATGGTCTTAGCGGAACAAAGACAGTTAATTTAACTTGGGTTGGTTCAAGCAATGATTTAGATTTATATGTTTACAATACTAGCGGAACACAAATAGGTGTTTCTGGTCAAGCTACTTCAGAAAAGGAAAATGTTACTTTAACTGGAACATACACTGCTTTTTGGGTGATGGTGCATTCTTATACTTTGGCTAGCGATGGAAGCGATTTATCTTACAATATAAGTATAGAGATGCAGAATCAAGCAGGGAATATTACTTTTAACACCCCTAGAAATAATTCTTATCTACGCACGGGATTTAACTTAAACATAAGTGCCAATGATAACAATTATATTTTTTACACTTCTTATAACATTACTAATATTACCTCAACAGGAAGTTTAATTCAACAAAATAATACCAATCCAGCGGCTTCTACAAGTATATTCACTTGGCAAGATTTAGTGAATGTATCTAATTCAACTTTTGCCGATGGTAATTATACTTTAACAGTATTTTTTAATGATAGTTTAGGCAATAATTTAACCAGCAGCATTAATTTAGTTATAGATAAAACTGCTCCTGTTTTTTTTGGAGCCAGCAGAACCCCAGAAGGCAGCATAATTAACAATAATGATAGTGTGATGTTGAAGATAAATATTACAGAATTATATCTGAACACTTCAAATACTTCTGCGATTTTGCTAGAGAGTAATTTCTCGGGCAGTTTTGTCAATTACAGCCTTAATGCAGAGAACGGAGCAGGATTAGGAAGCAGTAATGGAACATACAATTACACTATAAGCGGTAGAAATAATCTAACCAATCGAACAAATATATCTTATCAATTTGTGGCTATCGATCTGGCTGGAAATTTAAACAAATCTGAATTATTTAGTTTTGCAGTATTAAATCGTCCGCCAATTAATTTGAATATTACTTCGCCAAGCAATGGTTCTATAATAGAATTAGGCACGAGTACTTCTTTTACTGCGGCAGCAGATGATAGAGATAGTGACAGCTTAACATACTACTGGGAGTTTGGCGAGGGAGCGGGAATTTATGGCGGTTCTGCAAGCAGCTCAAGTTTATCCCATCAATACAATCGTACGGGGACATATGCGGTTAGATTAAATGTTTCTGATTTAAGATTATCAAATAATTCCAATTTCACGTTTATAGTAAACGATACAACTGCCCCTACTTTGCAGACCATTACTTATGATAGCTCACATCACTTGCAGCGGGATGGAAGTTATATGATCGTCAATACTACTTCTTTTGATTACTCTGCGCTCTATAGTGTTAATTTAAGTTTTGGTGGCACGCAACTAGGCGCTAATTGTACTACAAGCAATTTAACTAAAACTTGTTTCTGGCGCTTGGATAGTTTAGCAGTAGGAAGTAATAATTTTTACCTTAATTTGACAGATAACTTTACTGTTCAGCATGTGAGCAGATTGAATTATACTTTTAGTGTTACTTCTTGTTCTGATAACGCAGAAAATGGCAACGAAAATGGAGTAGATTGCGGCGGCGCTTGTACGACCACTTGTTCGAGCTCGTCTAGCAGCTCTTCATCATCTAGCTCTAGTGGTGGTGGAGGTGGTGCTGGAGCTGCTACAACAACTACGGCGGCGACAACTACTGAAGCACCCGCAGAAAGTACAACTACAGGAACAGAAACTGCAGCAGAAGAAACGGGAACTGCAGCAGGTGGCAGTAGCGGCGGAACAACTGAAACTGCAGCGGCTACGGAAGTTCCTGCTACTTTCTCTGAAGCTTTAACTTTAACAGAAGGTGAGACTAGGCAAGTAAAGATTGAGAATGCTGA
>JACPCC010000109.1 GCA_016179995.1 Candidatus Woesearchaeota archaeon
AATAAAAAGGCTTGCATTCAGAAACATCAAGGATCTTATCTAAAATTTGTGCTTCAAATTTCAAATTAAATTTTTGCGCTCTTTTGAGAAGATAATTTCGGGCATCTTCTCGAGGGACCGTTTTTATTTCATAAGTTTCAAAAAAATTAAAGAATGGCTTTTTTTCATTAGTAATCACTTCTTTAAAACGATGCCAAGAAGAGCTGACCACAAAAGAAGCTTTGCTAGAAGCTATCTTTGCCCTTAAAGCCCATAAAAATTGGTCGCCAAAAGAAAAAAGTTCTTGGAATTCATCGAGGAAGATAACTACTTTTTTCTGCGACTGTAAAGCAATTTTATCAATTAGTTCAAAACTCTTGTCCAAAGCTTCTTTGACTGTTATTTTGCGCTCACCAAACTTTAGCCAAAAAGTAATGTCAGCTATTTCCAAACCAATTTTTGTCTTTTGGAATAACTCTTCCAAAGAGGCTTTAACAGCACCAATTTTTTGGAGCTTTCCATATTCTTTCAGTAAATGGAGAGTAAGGTTTTCTAAAAATGTTAACTCATCTAAAGGCAACAATTCTTCACATTTAATGAAAATAGGCAGAGAATTCTTTTGTAATTTCTGCTTTAATTTTTCAATCAAAGAAGTTTTTCCTACCCGCCTCTGACCAAAAAGAGCAAAGTTTAAAGGTGGAGTTCTTTCTAATTTCCATTTAAGCTCTTGAACTTCTTTTTTCCTATCAAAGAAGTAATCTTTAAGGTGTTCAGAAGTAATTTCTTTTCCAGCAAAAAAAGGCAAGGTTTGATTCATTTTTAGTCTGCTCTGTTGAGTGTTTTTTGTTTTTAGATGATACTACAAGGTTGTAGTATTTAAATGTTTCTAAGCGCAAAACTAGTCTTTCTGCCTCTTCGTACGTAATGAACAGACTAGTAAAAACCCATACTTCAACACTTCTTTTTCCTTTCCATATACTCTTTCGCGCTAGGCTGTTTGACCGTCTTCAACACAGAATTAATTAACACATTCTGCTGCCTGCTCCATTCTGCATCAGTGTGTGTTTTCATATAATCTACCCAATAATCAATAAAACCTTTTCTGTCAAGAATTAATCTAGATGCGGCCATGTTCTTTTAAAATATGCCTGTATTTATTAACATTTTCATCAGAAATATTAAACCATTCCTGTAGGTGCTGTGCATCCTCAATATCTTTCTCACTCTTCAAAACAAACCGTTTGTAAGCAATTTGCAGAGCTAACTCAGAAATACAAATTATCCCTCCGCGTGTGAAAACTTTAACTTTATTTTCTAAGGTTATTTTATCTAAATAATCTTTCACGAATTTAACTTCCATATTTGGAATAACTACCCCATTCCTAGCAAAACGCACCGCAATATTTTCAGAAAGAGCTGAAAAAAAATCAACTTCAGAATTAACATTTAAAGCCCAAAAACCACTACGCAACAAATCTTCGTAAAGTAATTTTGCTTTTTCTAAATCTAATATCTCGATGAACATATCTACATCTTCCGTAGTTCTAGTCCGTCCAAAAAGAATAGCCACATAGCCAGAGACAATTACATAAGAAGCATGCTTTTCTAAAACTTTAACAAAGTCCAGAACAAATTGATCTAGCTCGCTCAATTCACGCTCGAGTTCAATTATCCCATTTTCTTTAAAGTTCATATTTCTCTAATTCAATTTTCTTCAAAAAAACAACTCAAACAACTTCGCTTTCAAATGAGAAATCTTGACCCGTTCTTGTTTGGTTGTCTCTCTATCTCTAATTGTTACCGCTTCATCAACCAGACTATCAAAATCAACAGTAATACAATAACGTACACCCATTTCATCGGCTCGAGCATAACGTCTGCCGACACTGCCTGATTCATCATAATAAATAGAATACCCTTCTTTTAACAGTCTATACACACTCTCTGCTTTAGCCGTAATCTCGGGTTTATTTTTTACTAAAGGAAAGACTGCGCCATAAAAAGGAGTCAATTGATTAGACAAATGTAAAACTATATTTCCGCGCTCTTTATTATCTTCCAAACCCAAGTCCAAGAGAGCATAAACATTTCTATCGACACCAAAACTTAATTCTAAAACATGCGGTACAAACTTCTTACCCGTTTCCTCTTCCAAAACTTCCATGTTTTCTTTTGAAACGCGTTGATGACCGCCTAAATCATGATCGGTCCTATAATGCAGACCACCCATTTCCGTAAAACCATGCTCGTCTAATTCAATCTCTAAGTCGAAATGAAATAAATTATAGAAAGCCTTTTCCTGATCGCTTAACTGATAAAGTCTAAATTTCTCAGCAGGAATTTTTAGCACATCTAAATAAAACTGTTGAATCTTCACTAAATGATAGACATAAAACTGCGGCAAACCTAACTGCAACAATTCTGAAGCACTTTTCTCTCTAACCGCTTCACCTTCGCGATCTTGGACTAATAAAGTTCGAAGTTTATAATTTTTTACCGTCTCAAAGTCAGGATGAAACTTAATTTTGTCAGGGTTAAAAAAAATCTGCAATTCTGCCTGCGTAAATTCGCGCTGACGTAAAGTAAAATTTCTAGGAGATATCTCATTACGATAAGCTCGACCAACAATGGCCAATCCTAAAGGCAACTTCTTCCTTAACAATTCATATTGCAATTTGAAATTAACATAAGGACTTTGCGCCGTTTCTGGACGTAAATAACCCTTGCCTCCAGAGCCAGTTCCTAAAGATAGAGGAAACATCATATTTATGATTGTAGCAGGCAATAATTCATGATTACAGGCTGGACATTTCAAATTATGCTCTTCAACTAAAGCAGTATATTCTTCAGGTTTTAAACCTTCGAAACGTTTTCCTAATTTCTTAGTCAAGAAATGATCTGCTCTCTCGCCAAATTCACAATTACTACACTTAATTAATGGATCGATAAAATTCTCTAAATGACCAGACGCTTTAAACACGCCCTCCGGCATAACATTAGCAGTTTCTATCTCGAAAAAGTTATCATTTAAACCTAAGAAATACTTGCGCCAAAGATTCTCAAAATTATGCTTTAACTTTGTTCCCAAATGACCGTAATCATAAAATCCCGCTAAACCGCCATGGATTTCCGAACTAGCATAAATAAAACCTTTCTTCTTACAAAAAGAAGCCACATCGTTAGCAGTATGAGTCATAAAGACAAAAAATAGAGGTGATTTATTAAGTTTTGGGATTAAAAAGTTTAAAACTGTTATTCAACCACAACAGCACATTTTATATATAAGAAATGATTAACTAGACTAAAAAATCAAGAAGAAAAGAACTCTCGATTTAAGAGAAGAGAGATTTCAATAAGATATCATCAAAGAGGTGTATGTTCCATGAAAAAAGGTCAAGCTGCTGGCGCAGCAGTATTAGTTGCGATTATTGCAGGTCTGCTTATCGGTTTTATCGTCATGATTAGCCCTGAAGATCGGGCCGACATTCTAGGAGAAGATCTTTCTACAACCACAGATTCGGGAACTAACTCCGCCACCAGCACTGATAACAATCTTGCTCAAGCCACCGTAACCTCTAATTTATTAAGAAAAAGTCCGGGAAGAATAGATTATCTGGAGCAAAATGAAGTAGAACATCCTTTGCCCGTCGTTAATATCTTTACCAAAACTGAAACAGAAGTTATTGCTGAAAAAAGCAGCGCTTACGCTAAAAAAAGTTTATTCAGCGAAGAACCAGACACATTTAGATTCTCATTACAAGATTGGGAAAAAGCAGAAAATATTTTATTTGCATTTGATGTACGTGAAGCTAGTGGAAGAGTTAAAATCAACCTCAACAAAGAAAATATATTTAATGGCGAATTGAAACTTTCCGCTGCGCCCTTACGCCTGCCAAAAGGTTTGCTTAAAGCAGATAACGAATTAACTTTTGTATTATCCTCCCCAGGAGCTGCTTTTTGGTCAACTAACACTTTAACCTTAGAAAACTTGAAAATAGTCGCCGATGTAACTGACGTAGAAGCGCAAAGCTCAACTCAAGTATTCTTAGTATCTGAAACGGAAAGAAATAATTTAGAAAAAACAACCTTGCGCTTTCAACCAGATTGCTTATACAATGAAGTTGGACCTTTACAAATAGTCCTTAACGGACAGAAAATTTATGATGCCGTTCCAGATTGTGATTTAGCATTTGTACCCATAGAGCTATCGCCAGGATTAGTGAATAAAGGCGAAAACCAAATCCAATTTAAAACCGAAAGAGGTGTTTATTTATTATCACATGTCCTCATCCTCTCCCAGCTTCAAGAAGTGCAATTCCCCACTTACTACTTTGAATTATCTTACGACCAGTTTAAAGAAATAAAAGCTAATAAAGCCAAAATGCGCGCTAAAGTAGAATTTGTAGATAGTACCAATAGCAAAGCCGGTTTTTTAGAATATAATGGATTTAAAGAACACTTTGACACTCGACAAGTCAGTTTAACTTTAGACTTAAGTGAAGATACTGTTCAAGGCACTAACGCCGTAAAGATAGTTCCTCGCAGAACAATAGAGATTAGAGAGATTAGGATGGATTTGGTGAGGTAGATTTAGTATTAATTTTATTTAGTGTTTTCTTTGTTTTTGAATAGAAGAATAGTATGTCAACGCATATAAAGCCATTATCAACAGAACGGCTCTGTAGAAAAAGTCAAGAAGAGTGAGAGCCTAGCAATTCGTAGAGGGTTCAGGGAGCATATTTCTTCTAAATCAGATCTATTTTTTAACCAAACCATAGCGAAAATCTGCCTCGAACGAGACTTTCTACAGAGCCCAACAGAACAGAGGTATTTTAAACGTGTTCATTTCTTAAAACCGCAGACACATCAAAAAAACAACGCAAGATTTCTATATATTTATATAAATTGATATATGATAGTATATAAAATGAGATATGTGCAAAATGGAACAAGAAATATTACATTACCCGAATCTAAAAACAGTACTGATGGTAGAACAAGTTCTAAAAGAAGCGGAACTAGCCATAACTCGTGAAGAATTAAAAAAACGTCTTCCCACTCAAATAATGCATCAAACACTTAATGTAATTCTAGAATATTTGGAAGAAAAAGGTTTGATTATTGATGGACATAAAGGGATACTTTGGGCGCATAGTGACAGTCCAAAATTGCGTGAAGCCCTAGCTCAGGGAACAGAATTATTAAATTTAAATGAAAAGAAATAAAACAAAAATAGAAAAAAACTTAAAAAAATCTTGACCTAAGCCAGCATCTCATCCGTAATGATATTCACTCTGCTCTGTTCTTTCACTTTCGAACCCGTAGCAATTAAATGATTGATGCCTAGTTTCTCAGCTGAGCGAAGTAAATCAAGGTCCACTGGACCATCTAAAGCTAGAGCGTAAATTCCGCCATTCAAACTTTTAATGGTAGAAGATAACTCACTCAAAGGAACTTTGCCTAGAACATTAAGCTTCTGGTCGAAAATACAAGCTCCCCTAGTACCAAAAAGATTTTCTAGAGTTTCTTTAAAAACTTTGGCTTCTTCAAGTGTGTATTTTTTATCTCTAGAGGACGCAGCAGCTGGTGCAGTTGAAACAGTAGCAGCATTAACTAAAGGCGCTGCAGGAGTGTTCATGGGTCTACCAAAATTAGACAGCCCGCTTCTTGGCGCAAAACGTCCTTTATTCTCCTCACGATTATCACGTTGCTCTCTATTATCACGCAAATTATCCCGGTTATCGCGATTATTTCGACCGCCGCCCATAAAACGCTGCTCGCGCAAAGATGAAGCCTTACCATTGCTTTCTTCCTTCAAAGCCCCTTGGTCATCAATACCTAAGTCCATTTTGACTTGTTCAGCCGTAACTCTGCTACGTAAAGCTTTATGGATTTCTTTCTTAGTAATTTCTTCTACTTCTTTGCCATCTGGAGCTTTACAGACAAAATCTACATCAGCAGTACTTAACATTTCCCGCACGATTAATTCCCCTCCTCGATCTCCATCGACAAAGACTACCGTGTTTTTCTTGCGGCTTAATTCCTTGATACTCTGCGGAGCAGATGTTCCATTCATAGCAATGCAATTTTTGAAACCGTTTTTCAACATGTTCAAAACATCAGCACGGCCTTCCACAATGATGATTTCATCACTTTCTTCGATAGCAGGACCGGCATCAAGTCTTTCCGGACCATAAGTAACCACTTCCATTACTCTAACAGATTGAGCCACTTCATCGGCTAATTCTTGGGAATCTGGTAAAGCAGTATCATTCAGTTCTTTCAATAAAGCTTTAGCTCTTTCAATCACAAAGTGTCTTTTGCTAATACGCACATCTTCCATCTTCTTGATTTCAACTTTAGCATTACAAGGACCGATACGCTGGATAACTTCTAAAGCCGCAGCCACAATAGCTGTTTCAGTACGGTCTAAAGAACTAGGAATAACAATCTCACCATCGGTCTTACCGGAACTGGTAGCAGTATTAACTTCAATACGACCGATACGGCCGCTTCTTTGCAATTCTCTTAACTCTAAATCACTTCCGAGCAAACCTTCTGTCTGTCCAAAGATTGCCCCAATTACATCTGGTTTATCTACGATACCATCGATATGAATACTAGCATAAACAATGTATTTTGCTGCTACTGGACTAATTTTTGCCATATTTCCTCCACAAAACTTCAAGAAAGAGCTGCACTAAGATGCCAAATTATACACTGAAAGAGTTAAAATTACTATTTATACACTCTTTAAAGGTTCTTATCCTTAAAGGAAGCGATATTCGGTGATAATTTGACGAAATTATGAGCAAGCATTTTCTAAAGTTTATTGATTTTTAGTTTTTAATTTTTTATTATTTTTAATTGTAATTATTTAAGACTATTTACTTTTTACTCTTTGTTTTTACTTAACTGGTTTTTAATTTAGATTTACTTTATCTGAAACTTTGTCTGAAATAAAAAAATTGACGCCCGATCACTAACCCCCGTGACTCATTGCTTGGCAGTGCCGTAGGCTCCTACAGGTATACTCTGAGTCGGGCCTTTTTGCTATAAAAACAGCTTTATTTATAAAATGTTTGCTGGAAAAATGGGTTTAGAGGAAATATTGTGGATTACTGATCAAACAAATAATCGAAGCCATAACTTAACCGAAAATAAAAATCTTAATCGCTGCAAGCAGTAAAGTATTAGATCTACGAAAGAAACAATGTAACCATAAGGACTCATTAAGAACTTTAAAACTTACTAGATGATTGGAACTTACTAGGTGATTATGAAAAAACCTCAGCAAACCGCACTTGCGTACAGCCTGCCGAGGAAAAGAGGTGTTTTGAGGTGTTTGTTACTCAAAAGTGAGGACTTATATATAAATCTTTCGGTGAGTTGTTACTTTACAGTGGTTTAGAGGAGTAGTTATAACTTATAATTCCTCAATCACCTAGTCCATTACTCTGTTTTTATTATTACTATAGCATTATATTCATTGCTGTTCATCAATAGTTATAATCTCAAAATTAAACTTAAACCTTAATGCCAAAATATTACATCACCCACGTTGAGCCATTACACCCATTAAAAGGAGAAGAAGTACTATTTTTTATCCGTGAGAAAGAAGAAAATAAACCTGGAAAAACGCATCTTCATCTGGCTAAGATTCCCCATAGATTTTATACTAAACCGCTAGAAGGGGGAGAAGCTTTTAAAATTAATGAAGAATTGAAAAGAGACTTTCCAAATAGACAATTATACCACCAGCAATTTACCCACAAAACAGTTACTTTAAGCTTAAGAGGATCAAAAGAAGAACGTAAAATTCTTCCCGAACCATTTATATGTAAAAAAGACTCTTTAGATAAACGAGATCCTTTTCACCTAAATTCTCCATCGAGACAATTACGCTGGCTCTATACTCCCTTTACTCAACTTGACTCACTCACAGACATAACCTATTATCCAAATGAAGAAAAAGAGAGAAAACTAATAGATTTAGAAACCTTACTGCAAGACACACATGCCACCATTGATTTAGAACTAGAAAATTGGGAAATGGGAAAAGACCAGATCTCACAAGTGATTTACCTCTCTACAAAAAGGAAAATTATTTTTCATAACTTGCCATTCGATGAAGAAAAAAAAGAGGACTGCATTTTGCAACGCTTCACTACACAACAAGATTTGGGAGAAAAATTAAGTCAAGTAATTGCTGAAGATGATCCACTTTGGCTCTTTGGCCATAATTTAATGGCTTTCGACCAGATTAAATTAAGAAAATTAACCACCAATTATTATCCAGCACCTAATCATCATTACCCAATTACGAAGAGCGCTGCAGCTCTACGTCGTGTAATTACAAAAGGCCGCTGGACGCTAGATACTTTTGGTTATCATTTTAACTACCGCAATTTATTATCCAATAACCGTTTAGAAACTATAAGTGGTTTACTAAAATCAATTAATTACCAAGAACAAGCTGATCTGATTAAAAAAGCACGTCAAGGCAATGCTGCTGCATTTCATTCTCTTTTGCATTATCTATATGAAGATGGACTTTATGCCCAAAAAGCAGCTTTAGAAGTGTTAGAAACTGCTGCAGCTAAAGCACGTTATTTTCGCCGTGCTCCAGATGACATCTGTACTGCTTCTCCTAAAACAATTAGCGAAGAATATTGGGATAGACACTATTTTTTAAAGCGAGGAAATTATAATTTAAGAAACGCAGCCAAAAAATCTAGACAAAGAACAGCAGACCAAACAGAACCAAATTATATAGAAGAATTAACCGACAGCTTATCCGCAGGTCAATTACAAAAAGGCTTTTTTTCAGAAGGAATATCAGTTATTTATCTTACTCCTTTACTGGCAGGAAGTGCTTCTCTAGTTGAGAAAATGGCGCCAGATATTTCTACAAAATTTAAACAAAGCACTAATTCGTTAGAAAAATATGATTGTCTACGCACTTTAGAATATTTGCTATATCCATTTTTAGAAATAATCTTTACCGCAGAAGAAAATAAAGAACAAGAGATATTAAAACCATCAAAACTTAAAGACCAATTTCAATTATCTCCTAACTTGCAAAAAAAAATATCCTCTACTTTTTACTCTACAGGTTTAGAAGAAATTGACGCTTACAATTGGATTAAAGGCTTAAAACTGGCGCTGGAGCAATCTCAAAAAGCTTTGCACAGCCATAATTTAATTAATTACGGAGGCAGTTTAGTCTTCATAAATGGAGAGATTAACTACACTAAACTGGAACAAAATTATTTTGGCACTTATTTGGGGCAAGGTCCTGCCCTGTCTCTGAACCGTAATAGAATAGTAGCTAATCCATTTAACGAATCCAATCCTGCGCGTTTTCTCTACCAAAGCTTAGATATACAATCTGGAGGAAAGACTAATTTTGAAAAAAGAATATATTCAGAAGCTATAAAAAAAATATTTTCTAAAGAATCAATCTTAAATGTATCTTCTTTCTTAAGAACAGAACAAAAACAATTTATTAGAGGAAAAGCAGAAGAAAAAGCTTATCACATTAGTCGTGGAAGACGCACGTACTATAAAAATCAACTAGGCAATCTATTAGAGTTTAGCGGTCAAAAACCAGAGATTATAGAATCTTATCTAAACCTAAAACCACGCATCACTTCCACAATGAGCGATGAAACTAAAGAAGAATTAATTGAATTAATTGAACTCTGTCAAAACACATATGCTTACCCCTATCTAAAAGAAGAATGTTTGGAACAAATCTTAAATCCATATCCGCAAAAGATAGAGTTAGTATATGATCTGGCATGTAAAGGAGAATTGATTCCTAAAGAATTATCTAGTGCACCAGACTTAGCAGCTTACCGAGATAAAATAACACCACTATTTAAAGAATTTATTGGTGCTTTACGACCGAGGCAAATGGATTTATTTGAAAAAAGTGGAGAGTAAAAATTAATCAATCTGCTCAAAATGCGCTTTATCTAAACTATATTTATTTACTAATTTATATTTGCTAACCAATTTTCTAACTACTTTAGCTTGACCTACAAAGACAATTAAGTCTTCTTCTTTAATCACTTCGGTAGAAGTTGGAATACCAATAACTTTACCTTTTCTCCTAATTGCTAAAACAATGACATTAAAATTTTCTCTCAAGTGTAATTCTTTCAAACTCTTGCCCACAAACTCCTCGGGAGCAACTACTTCTGAAACTTGATATTCAGTTGAAACTTCTAGATATTCCAAAATGTCAGAAGAAGTTAATTGACTGGCCAAACGAATGGCACTTTCCCTTTCGGGATAAATTACTCGAGTAGCTCCTATTTTTTCAAGAATTTTCCCTTGTTCTAAAGTGTTGGCTTTAGCAATAATATTTTCTACTCCCATTTCTTTTAGATTAAGTACTGTTAGAAAACTAGCTCCAGCAGCTTCACCGATAGAAACAATAACCGTACTACAATTATGAATCCCGCTCTCTCGAAGTGCATCTTTGTTAGTAGAATCTAAAATTTTTGCCGAATCAACATAATCTTTAACTTTTTCCAACTTAGATTGGTTTTTATCAAAAGCCATAATCTGCTGTTCGTAATGAGCTAAAGTAAGAGTTATATTTATTCCAAATCTTCCAAGGCCAATAACACCAAACATATTTTTCATAATGATTTATAATTAGAGAGATGTTTATAAAATTATCCAATTGACACATACTCTTCTAGTAATTCTACATTTTTCTTTTGGTTGCGAGAGATCCAAACGACTAAAGTCAAAGGAGTTAATCTACCAATAAACATCAATAGTATTAAAGCTAATTTTGAAGCAGAAGTAAGATGAGGAGTTATTCCAGTAGATAACCCAACGGTGCCAAAAGCTGAAAATGCTTCAAACACTATTTGTGAAAGAGAAAACGGCTCCACTATAGAGATAAAAACTATAAAGAAAAAAATAACTACTAAAGATAAAATGAACAAGAGCAAAGCTTTTTCTAAGCTTTCCCGAGCTATCCTTCTACCAAATGCTTCAGGCATGTCTTTATTTTTTAAAGCCGCAAAAATAAACAAAACAATTACTGCAAAAGTTGTTGTCTTTATACCAGAACCGGTGCTGCCAGGAGATGCACCAACAAACATCAATAAAGTAATAAGTAATACTGTTGCCGTAGAAACTTTGCCAAAATCTATCGTCGCAAAACCAGCAGTTCTAGAAGTAACAGATTGAAATGTAGAAACAATTCCCTTATCAAGTGTTGAATCATAAACACTCAAAACCCCCTGCGATTCTAAATAATAAAAACTCAAAGCACCAAATATTATCAAAAACAACGAAGTAGTCAAAACAATTTTAGTATGCAGACTAAACTTTTTCTTTAATCTTATTACCACACCCCAAACATCGGAAATAACTATGAAACCAATACCGCCGCAAAAGATTAGCATCATGATT
The DNA here is from genome assembly GCA_016179995.1 of Candidatus Woesearchaeota archaeon. Lineage (GTDB taxonomy): Archaea > Nanobdellota > Nanobdellia > Woesearchaeales > GW2011-AR9 > JACPCC01. The sequence goes on from JACPCC010000109.1 coordinate 11,419, forward strand.
ACCAAATTAAGAATAATGTTAGTTGAATAATCCATAAAACTTCTAAAACCACCCATAAGGTCAAATCCAGCATTGTTAAATGCACTCATAGCATGAAATATTCCATTCCAAAGAGCTGTCAAAAAGCTTTGATCACGAAAGACCCACATTAACATTAAAATTCCTACAAATTCAAAAAGAATAATTGTTAAAAATACTTTTTTAGCCAGTTGAAATATATCACCGATAGAAGGTAAATTAAGTGACTCTTTCATATACACGGCATATTTTAATCCAATTTTGCTGTTCAAGAAAGAGAACGTAATTAAAGTCATATACCCCAAACCGCCCAGGTTAATCAAAAGCAAAATAATCAATTGCCCCCAGAAATTATAAGACTCAAACGTATCTATTACCACTAAACCAGTAACTGTGCTAGCCGATGTAGCCGTAAATAAAGCATTGACTGCCGAAACTTCAACTCCCGCTTTGTGCGTAAAAGGCAGCCATAAAAGAAAACCACCAACAAGAATAGTAATAAATAAACCCCAGACTAGAAAATTAAGAGGATGAATTCTTTTTCGTAAGAACTTTTCCTCAAAAGCACCGATAGTCATTTATTAGAAGAAGAGTGTCGTGGTTTAAATTGTTTGTGGTAAAGTGGAAGTTATCTATAGAAAGACCTAATTAATCATTTTTCTCTTTAAATCTTAAAGCACAGGAATTTAAACAATATC
>JACPCC010000110.1 GCA_016179995.1 Candidatus Woesearchaeota archaeon
TAAGAACTCCTAAATCTGGTTATCTTTACAGACGTTTATCTAACGCTATGCAAGATTTGAAAGTAGAATATGACTTAACTGTCCGTGATGCCAGCGGCAAGGTTGTACAGTTCATGTATGGTGAAGATGGTTTAGACGTTTCCAAAACTAAGAAAGGCGAACTGGACGTGCAAAAAATAATTCACGATGCTAGTGAGGCTCAATAAAAATGAAAAAAGAATGTGAATCATTAATGGAAGATTATAAAAATTTTCTTCCTTCGACTATCCTTGCTCAGATTCAAGAATCTTTGCCAGAAAGTGTAAGCAAGGAGAAACTGACTAAAATATTGGAAGAAACAAAAAAATCTTATGAATCAGCTAAAATTAATCCCGGCGAGTGTGTTGGCCTAGTTAGCGCAGAAAGTATTGGTGAGCCAGGAACGCAGATGACTCTTAACACTTTTCACTTTGCCGGTGTTTCCGAGATGAGTGTAACTACAGGACTGCCTCGGGTTATTGAAATATTTGACGCCCGTAAAGATATTAAAACTCCTATGATGGAAATTTATTTTAAAGGCTCTCCTAGTATAGAAAAAATTAAAGAATTTGCCGCTAAAATCAAAGAAACAATCTTCAGTGAATTAGTCGAAGAATATGCATTAAATATTTACGAGCAGACTTTAAAAGTTAAACTTAACGCTTCTCTTTTAGAGAGCTATGATATTTCTGGTAAAGAGTTAGCTAAATTAACCAAGAGCAAAATAAAAAATTTTGAAGTAGATTTTGTTGAAGGAAATCTAATCTTCAAACAAACCTCTAAAACCGACGAATTCAAACTGCTTTACGAATTGAAAGAAAAAATACACTCTCTTAGAATTAAAGGAATGAAGAACATAAGACAAGTTCTTCCTGTACGTCGTGGTGAAGAATATATTATTTTAACTGCCGGAATTAATCTTAAAGAGATTTTGCCCCTGCCAGAAGTAGATGCTAATAGAACTACTTGCAATAACTTTTATGAAATCAGAGATGTACTTGGAATAGAAGCAGCTAGGGAAGCCATTATTTTGGAATCTTATAAAGTTATTCAAGAACAAGGCTTGCATATTGACATCCGTCATATCATGCTTGTAGCCGATATCATGACTGCCGGCGGAGTAATTAAAGGCATTACTAGATATGGTGTCGTTAGTGAAAAAGCCAGCGTTTTAGCTCGTGCTTCTTTTGAAACACCAATAAAGCATTTGGTTAATGCCGCTTTGGAAGGCGAAGTAGACTACTTAACTTCTGTAGTCGAAAATGTCATGATAAACCAGCCAGTTCCTTTAGGTACGGGCTTGCCTGGTTTGATTACTAAAATGAAATGATGGCGTGTTGTAAAAATAAATAGAAATTATTAAAAACACACCTCTTAAAACAATCAAAATAAACCATCAAGATAAATCATCAAAAGAAATCGTCAAAAAATAAAGAAATAAAGAAATAAACCAAAAGTGAATAAACAAAATCAATAAAAACTAAATTAAATAATAATCAGTTAAATAATCATTTTAAAACAAATTAAAAACAAATAGAGGATTAATATGGCTCAAAAGAAAGCAGTAGACGAAGATTTAAAGTTACTAAAAGAAAAGTCACAAACAGGAAAAGCTTTGCTGGGCAAAGAAGAAGTTTTGCGTGGTCTAAGAAAAGGTTTGATTAAGAAAGTTTTTCTTTCCAGCAACTGCCAGCGTGAGATTAAAAGCGATGTTCTTCATTTTTCTAAATTAGCAGGCGCTGTAGTTGTCGAATTAAGTCTTAATAACGAGGAATTGGGTGTTCTTTGCAAAAAAAGTTACTTCATTTCTGTCGCAGGTATACTGGACGCGTAGAGGAATAGATGAGTCGGCTTAAGCTAGATCCGGAAGCAGTAGGAATTTCTGTCTTAGTAGAAAGATTTAGCGGCGTTCCCGTAAAAGATTGTTTTCAAGCTGATGACGAGATGATTTATATAATCATCGAACCAGGTTATATTGGCCGTGCTATCGGCAAAGGTGGAATGAATATTCATAATTTGCAGCAGGAACTGCACAAGAAAATAAAATTTATTGAGTTTCATGAAAACCCAAGCACTTTTGTCAAAAATATAATCTCTCCAATCATCGTTGAAAATATTTCTGAAGAAGAACATTTTATCATCATTAAAGATAAAAATCGTATGACAAAAAGTTTGTTAATCGGCAGAGAAGGAAAAAATTTGCTTCTCGTTAATCGCGCCGTAAAGCGCTTCTTTCCAAATAAAGAAGTTAAAGTAGAAAACCTTTATAAATAAGTCTCATTTTTGAGAGTAAATCAAAGAGTAAATTTAATTAAAATTAATCAAACAGAAAAATTAAATAGAAAAACTAAATAGAAAAACTAACACAACATCAAATTCAACAAATAAAAATGGCTAACAAACCACGCGGATTAGGTTCAGCAAAAAAGCTGATTAAACGAAGAAGAGATTTCAAAGAATTAAATCGTAAAACCTTAAAGAAGAAATTCGATCCTTTAGCTGGTTCCTCACAGGCCAAGGCTATTGTTCTAGAAAAAATTCAAGTTGAAGCTAAACAGCCAAACTCAGCCATGAGAAAGTGCGCTAGAGTTCAGTTAGTTAAAAATGGAAAACAAATTACTGCTTTCATGCCTGGAGACGGCGCTCAAAAATTGATTAACGAGCACGACGAAGTTATCGTCGAATGTATCGGCGGAAAAATGGGCCGCGCCATGGGAGATATTCCAGGAGTCAGATGGAGAGTCATTGTTGTTAACGATCAAAGTCTAAATGCTCTATTAAGAGGCAAATTAGAGAAAGCTAGAAGATAAAGTTAGAAGATAACGATAAACCTCTTAAATTAAACTAATTAAAATAATTTAACAAATTAAAAAATCAATCAAAAAGGTAAAACTCATGGATAACTTAAAATGTTTCAATCGCTGGAGTACAGAAGGTTTGAAAGTAGATGATTTTGGTTTGCAGAATTATATTACTATTAATCCTAAAATCATGCCTAAGACTGGCGCTCGTTATGCCGGCAATCGTTTCCACAAATCTCAAACTTTTATTCTTGAAAGGTTAGCCACTAAATTGATGAATTCAGGACACAAAAGTAAGAAACACTTTATGAGTTCCGGTCACAACACAGGTAAGAAAAACTTAGCTTTAAAGATTGTAGAATATGCTTTATCCAAAGCCGAATTAAAATTAAAGAAAAACCCCTTAGCTATTTTAATTAAAGCAGTAGAAAATTCAGCTCCACGAGAAGAGATAATTGCCATAGAGTATGGTGGTGCAAGATATCCTAAAGCTGTAGATATTTCTCCTCAAAGAAGAGTAGATTTAGCCTTACGCGCCATAACTCAAGGTGCTTATTTAAAGTCATTTAACAAGAAAACTAAGATCGAAGACGCTTTATCTGAAGAGATTATCAGCGCAGCACAATGCAGCGGTAAAAGTAACGCTATCTCTAAAAAAAGAGACTTAGAAAGACAGTCTGCTAGTAGTAAGTAAAGTTTAATTTTAATTTTTTACTTAATCTTTTTAGTATGTTTTAGACGTTATTTTTGTGGTGTTGAATTGAATTAAAATGAATCTTGCAATAAACTCCGTAAAATGACTAATTATTCAAACAAAAAAAGCACTGCATCTTTACGAGACTTAGTAGAGGAAGTGGTTTTACAGGAAACATTCTTAAGTCTTCTACAAGAAAAATCGAGTGTTCCAAGAGAATACCTCTCTGATATAATTCGTAATAGTGACATCCAGAAAAAATATGTTAAAAATGTTATTCTTCACAAAAAATCAACTTATACTCTAAATGAAGGTTTCAGCAAAGAAGATTTACTTGAAGAAATTAACAATGTTTATACTTTTATGCTTCAATTGAAGATAGATCCAACCAAGCATATCCCATTTAGAAAACGCAAGAGTAAAAAAAGCACTCATTGGGTATCATTATCTTATTTAAAAAGAGAAACAATCATTCCTGAAAAACATATCAATTTAATTATTCGTAGTCCGGATATTCAAGAAAAGTATATTGGAGAGATCGCCTACCAAGGAAAACATACTTATCTTTTATTACAAGAAGAATTTGATAAAGATTTTTTTGTAAGGGCGATTAATGATGTTTATACATCGATGCTTGAATCAAGAGAAGAAACTGGTGCTGCTCGTATTATAGATGAAACTCTCGAATTTAAGATAAATGGTTCAAAAACATCAGTATCATCCTCGCAAGACCCATCTAATAATTCTGGAGGTTCTAGCTTAGAAGATGTTGATCTTTATGATATAAATTTAAGCTACATCAGTGATGATGATTAAGGTGGCAAAGAGGAAGATTTTAAACCGCAATAATCTCTAAAATGGATACTTCACAAATCGACCCGCAGAAATGGTACAAATGGCAAGATTTTAGTAAAATTATTCCTGATAAAAATAGTTTTGGCTGTGTTGTTGATTTTTATCGTTTTACTGGTGACAAATATCTACAGAGAAATGAAGATGGAGAGGTTTCTGGTTCTTCTTTACAAGAGATAGTAGAAAAGTATACTCCTCGTCGGATTGTATTCAAAGATCTTATGAAAGAAACTGGTATTCCTAAAACCTATTTTGATCGAATTATTAAATTTAAAATAATTAAACAACAGTTTAAAAACGTTTCTTCCGGTCAAAGATATCTTTATATTCTAAAAGAAGGCATTAGTAAAGGTAGTTTATTAAAAGATCTAAACGAGTTTTATCAATTGGAACTATTTAGACAAAAATCCAAGACTAAGAACAAAATAGTTCATCAATCAAAATGTGATACTGACGCTTCTTTAAAACTAAAACCTAATCTTTTGGAATCTTCTTTAGAAAGGGCTAAGGTAGTTGAACAAAACGAGTTAGTTAAAAAAACTAGTCTTAATATTTTTGATGAAAACCGTTATGTCAATGTCGAATACAAAGCTTTGATTCATCTTTACTCGCAATTGCATCGGCTAGTTTATAAAAAGCTAGGAAAAAAAAGCACCCGCGATCTAGAAAAAGAAATTTTAAGAACGGTCATCATCACTTTAGCTCGTGATGAGATAGACCATAACACTTTTGCATCTTTGGAACAAAAAATTAATCAACAATTTAATACAGAAATAAGTATTTCTGACTTTATAACAGAAGATGAAGATAATCTTGATCTAGATGAAATCCGTGATGAAGAAGACGATCTTCCCGGAAGACGAAGCGGAAGCAAAACGAAAAGCTCTCAGAAAATTTACAAAGTAAAATAATATGCAATATCTACTATTTCTAATATAGATAATCACCCATAAACATTTCTAATATCTTTTCTAAACTGTTCAAATCTGCTTTCTTCAATCGCTTTCCGACATTCTTTCATCAAAGTATTTATGAAAAATAAATTATGTATACTTACCAGACGATAAAATACTGGTTCGTCTATTCTAATCAAATGATACAAATAAGCTTTAGTGTAATCTTTGCAAGTTGAACAATTACATTTCTCATCCAGTGGTGTAAAGTCTTCTATATGCCGGCTCTGCCGTATGTTTAATTCTCCTTTCGAAGTAAATATATGTCCATGCCGGGCCATTTTTGTGGGATATACTGAATCAAAACAATCAATCCCTCGCGCTACTAACTCTATTATTTCTAATGGGCTTCCTACACCCATAACATAACGAGCTTTGTTTTCTGTAATAAATGGCAGTGCTGATTCCACGGCTTCATACATTTTATCTTTTGGCTCGCCAATAGCAACTCCACCTATAGCGATGCCGTCAAAATCTAAACTATTAATGTATTTCGCGCTCTCTTCTCTTAAAGTTGGATAAAAATTTCCCTGTACAATGCCAAATAAAAGTTGTTTAGACTTTAATTTTTCTTTTAGCTCTTGATGGATTTCTAAACTTTCGCTTCCCCAGCGATGGGTATTTTCCATAGCTAATTTTGCTTCTTCAAAACTAGCACCATAAGGCGACATGTCATCCAACATCATAGCTACGTCGCTGTTCAACGCCAATTCTATTTCCATAATTATTCTTGGTGTAATTATGAACTTATGCTGGTCAAATGGACATCTAAAATGCAGACCATTCTTAGTTTTGTTTAAGAAAATCCCTCGAGACATTTGAAAGCCGCCGCAGTCTGTAAACATAATGCCCGAATAATTAATGAATTTATGCAATCCGCCAGCTTTCATAACTAAATCCGCGCCAGGACGTAAACTAAGTAGCAAAGCATTAGCGATTAAAGCTGGTAATCCAATTTCTTTGTAATCATCTGTAGTAATATACTTTCCAGTGCCTTTAGTGGCGGCGGGCATAAAGAACGGTGTTTCTATAATACCATGGGCTGTTTTTAATTGTCCACGACGAGCCTGGCCGTCTTGTTTAAGTAGTTTGTAGGAAGTCATTTAGTAATTTAATATAGTTTTAATTTTAATATCTGCTAAAACTGGTGCTGTTTTAAAAAATATACTCTTAAAATATTAAAAGAAGAAAAATTCCGTAAAAATACTATCTCATAAAGCTTACTTCAGTTTTCCAGGAATTCTGTTTTATTTATAAACAAAGCTACAATTACCGGGAATCCTGGTAAAATTACGGTTGTGCCGAATTCCAGGTTAATTTTGGCTAAATTTCAATCTTAAATAATTTTACTTAGTGATAATTAATTCAACAATTCCAAAGAAAACTAAACTTCAATCTTCATCTTCTTCCTTTTGGCACTTCCATATCACAATATGGGCAAGTATGCGGGGTCTGTCTTACCGGATCGTAACGAAATACATACTTACAGCCCGTACAAGTGCATTCTAATAAACTACTTCCCATTAGATTTCTAAAATTGCCTTTTTCCTGTTGTTTCTGATGTGAAACCTTAGATAAATAAACATCTACTTCATCCCAGCCGGCTGGTTTCTTATTCTCTTCAACTTTTTTCTTTTCTTTATCGGAGGCAGTTTTGCCGCTATAACAAGAAGGGCAGACCATCATGCGGTATTGATAATGCAGTTTAAACTGATCTGAAGAAGCAAAACTTCCACACACTCGGCATTTAGCTTTAATTCCACCTATCATCTTTCACCTATTGTTCTATGCTGATTATCATTCATCTATTATTAACACCGCACATCATTAACTCTACTAACAATATAACTACTCACCATCTATTTAATCAATCTTTATCTGCCAGAAGTAAACTAGTAGTATTTATACTTTATGGGGAAGCAAAATATAGATGCTTTGCACTAGAAAGTTCCATTCATCCCAAAATTACCGCCTATAATTCCACTGCTAAAAATTTCGATATCTTTTTAAATAAGACTTTCTTTTTGACCTTTATGGTAGAACTAAAAGGACAACACTGCTCGTTTTGTAATGAGAACAAGCTTGTTTTACGTGAAGAACAGATGGATATTCCTCACTTTGGCAAAGTATTCATACTTACTATGGAGTGTGAGGGCTGCGGCTATAAGAAAGCTGACGTAGAACCTGCCGAGAAAAAAGAACCTTGTAAATTTACTCTAGACATCACAGCAGAAGCAGATATGAGTATCAAAATCGTAAAATCTGGTGATGCTACCGTTAAAATTCCCCATATCATAACTATGGAACCTGGACCTGCTTCTGAGGGTTACATCACTAATATTGAAGGTCTATTGGAGCGGGTAAAAGGTATCATTCAGATGTCTATCGACACCGGTGATGAAGACGAAGATAATAGTGCCGAAAAGAAAAAAGCTAAAAATCTTATTAAAAAATTGGATAACGTCATTTTAGGTAGAGACACATTAAAATTAATTATTGAAGACCCTAACGGACATAGCGCGATTATTTCTGAGAAAGCAGTTAGAAGTAGGATTTAATGTAATGTTTAGTTTTTTAGTTTTTGTTATCTTAAATTTTAATCTTAATTTCTACTAAATTCTTCCTTTTAATTGTATTAAACATAGGTCTAATTCATTTAGATACATTCGACCATAATCTTCGCTTTCTAAATCATTAAACAAGTTATCTGGCAGGTCTTGTTCGTATTGATCGGAACAGGAAGCTGCACCTAAAGCAATTGTAGCAACAGTATCTACATCTCCTGAGAAATTGATGCAGTCTTTCAATAAATCACTCATCTTTCTGTTTCTAGTCACAGCTGTTATGGCAGCTTTAACACTCATCCAGCCTTGAGCTCCAACTTTACCATTCCATTTATCTGACCATCTTCCTGGCACGTATTTCTCGATGAAACTACCTATCTCAGCAACAGAACCTAAATCATAAAGACAATAGTGACTCATTAAAGATGCAGCAATAGCCGCATTTATTCCATCTGTAGTGTTGTGCGTTATTTTTGCCTGAATAGTACTCTTTTCAATTATATCATCGATATTACTATAAATTCCAATCGGTGAAGCTCGCATGGCTGCCCCGCTTTTATCGCTATCTGGTTTAATTTTTCTGAGAAATTCATCTCCATCTTTAACTTCCTTAAGAAATTCCTGAAATCTATGGGCATAACCCTCTCGAGGATCTCTTTTGAAACAGTCTACAAATTTTTGAGTTATGTTTTGCGCTGTCCATTCTTCTTTAGAAAGAATCATTTCAGCGATAGCTAAGCTCATTTGCGTATCATCGGTATACATTCCAGGTTTAGTGCCTATATGTTTCGGATGTTGAATATATTGGCTTAAATTATTGTATTGAGCAATAACTTCGGAAGTGTTATATTCAAACCCTGCACCATAAGCATCGCCAATGGCTAATTCGAGAAGCATACTAATTTTGAAAATATTTCATTTAAAAATATTAAGCAACAAACATCTTAAAAATAATTAAATCTCTATTTCTTCGTTTCTTTCTTAAATGCCATGGGCAAATCAATAATATACTTTCCTTCTTCTAATTTAATAATTAAAGGATCTTTCTTAAACAAATGCACTAAATCTAATTCATATTTGCCTGGATGCATTACTCTTATCGACTCGAAATCAAGCACTACTGGTTTGTCAGGATCTTCCATCTTCAAATTTAGAATTTCCGAAACATCTTCTTGAATATTATTTTTTTCTTCTTCAGTGAGATTACTAATCATATTTTGTCCATCTTCTAAATCTTTCTTCTTGATGAAGAAAAATAATCTAGCGCCACAGTTGCAGCCTTTTAGAATTTCTTGTGATCCATCTGGATAAAGAGTATTGCAACGAACGCATTGGTGTGGCATTTTATTGACCTAATTTTTATATTCTATTTAATATACTAAATTTAATATATTCAATATCAGACTTAACAACAACTAACTTTTTTAAAACCTTACCTAAAACTCTAAATAAACTAAGATCTACCTTCTCTTTTTCTTTTTGCCATTAACACTTTCTTTCATGAACATTTCAATTTTATCAGGGTTACGTTCTATTTTTTTAACTACTGATGCTGGTCCGATGATAGTAAAGCCGATTCTATCCCCTAATAAAACATTAGCAAAAACACCTTTTATTTTTTGTACAGCATTTTGACTGTAAGTTTCTGGACTAATTACGCTAAGTTCAATCCCGTGAAACTTGGCATTAATCTCTTCCATAGTAATCTCGATTAAATCCGCTTCTTCTTCTTTTCTTAGGCGTCCTTCCATGATTACTATTTTATCTTCTTTGACAATATTTAGAAGTTTATTAACTCGTTTAGCTGAACCTAAATTTTCTATGTCCTGATACGGAACAAAATGAAATGTAACCATCCTCTTTTTTACCTCTTAACTTCTGCTTCACGTCTTTATGATAGTGGAGTATAATTTTGAGCTTTTTAAAGCTTTTTACTTCTTAATTAGGTTATACCTTGTGTTTCTCTGTAATCACTACTTATTTCTTACTTTGCCAGTTTGAACAGCTGCTCATAAAAGTCCTCAATATTCTTTCCATACTTAGCGGAAATACCTACTATTTCATATTGTGGGAAAGCAGCTTTCATAGCCTCTACACTTGATTTTTTTAAATCAACTTTGTTAGCGGCAATTAAGACGGGAATATTTCGTGCTTGTAAGTTGCCGATAATAGTAATATTAACCTGTGAATAAGGGTCTTTAGTGGCATCTAAAACAACTACAACTGAATCCATGTTATCTAACCACTTAATTGCGTCGATAACGCCTTTTGTGGCTTCTTTAGCACGTTTCTTAGCTTCGGTCTTTTTCATACCTTTTTTTAAGAATTCTTCATAATCAATCCGAGTAGCAATTCCAGGAGTATCGACTAAAGAGAAAGTCAATTCTCTTCCTTTTTTATTTTTGATGCTCACTTGCTCTTTGATATTGATTTCTCTGGTTTCGTGAGCAATATGTGATACAGTAGACATTTCTTCACCAAGCCAGTCTAAGCAAATACGATTAGCTAGGGTTGACTTTCCTCCGTTGGGCGGTCCATATAGTCCTAGTTTAATATGGCTCTTTTTAGAGAAAGGATTAGACGAAATCTTCTTCAGTATGTTTTTCCAGAATTGTGTGACCATCTTTTTTCTAATAGCTTGAAATCCAAGAGGTATTCTTAAAGTTTTTGGTAGTGTAATGGGTAGGATGAACAGAATGATTTATAAGTTCATTCTTCTTTATTACCCCCATGAATCCATTACTGCTGTTGTTTTTAATAGGTACTGCCAATCTTACTATCTATTGGATATTTTTCGGCAAAAAGAGGTTTGAAGAACAATGTCAGAAAAATTCTTGATCATAGACCATTTAAAATTGGGATATAAAGGCTTGTTCAATGCTGCGGAGTTATATAATGTCATTGCATCCTGGTTCTTCGGAAAAGGTTGGGATTGGAAAGAAGCCGTAAACATGGAACGGGTTACACCAGAAGGGATACAGATCCACCAAGTTCATGAACCATGGAAAAGCGTTTCTGATTATTATAAGATTTATATGAGAATTACCTTAAATATGATTGATGTAAAGGAGGTTGAAGTTGAATTTGAAGGAAAAACACTAAGGTTAAATCAAGGAGAAGTAAGGATGACCATTGACGGTTATGTTGTAGCTGATAGAAATAATTTCTGGACAGAACAGCCCTTCTTATGGTTTTTCACTATTATTTCTCAGAAATATTTCTTCAAAAATCACTTTCAGAAATTTGAAGCATGGATAAAAGGAGATGTAGAAGACTTACACGATCGCGTTAAAAATTACTTAAATACCTTAACACTAATGTTTTGATAACCAGGGGGGAAAAAGGCATGTCTTTGTTTGAAAAAGATGGAAATACAACAACTATACCTGCAAAAGCAAGAGAAGTATACAGCTTGATAGGAGCAGGAGACACAGTTGTTGCGACAATAGCTTTGGCAGCTGCATCAGGAGCTGAGTTAAAAGAAGCGGCATTGCTTGCTAACATTGCGGCCGGCATCAAAGTTGGAAAAATTGGCACTGCTTCCGTAAGCATAGACGAAATAAAAAAAGAAATTGAAAATTTATGACATCAGCAATTTTCCTTGACAGAGATGGTGTATTAGTTGAAGATATAGGTTTTCATTACAAAATTGAAGATTTTAAATTAACTCCAAATGCAGTTGAAGGACTAAAATTGTTAAAAAATTATAAATTGATAATAATTACAAATCAATCCGGCATCGGAAGAGGATATTACACAATGAAAGATTTTAAAATTTTTAATGATTATTTAATTGATGAACTAAAAAAACACAGTATAAAAATAGAAAAAACTTATGTGTGCCCACACAAGCCGGAAGATAATTGCGAATGCAGAAAGCCAAAAACAAAACTGATTAAAGACGCAGAAAAAGATTTTAATATTGATTTGAAAAATTCATACATGATAGGCGATAAAAATATTGATGTTGAAATGGGACATAATGCGGGCTGCAAGTCAATTTTAGTCTTGACCGGCAACGGAATGAAAGAAAAAGGGCATTCAAAAGCAGATTACGTTGCGAAGGATTTATTCGA
>JACPCC010000116.1 GCA_016179995.1 Candidatus Woesearchaeota archaeon
GAAGAGGTTATCTTAATTTCTGGCATATTAAAGAATTAAAAAAGATGTTAAAAATAGAAGATCTTGTTAAAAAACTAAAGGCAAAGAAAGCAGTGCAGTTATTTAATGTTCCAATTAAAAAAGTAAAAGTGGTTTATCCTTGGTATTATTTTGGTGGCGGATGTTTTATACTAGTTGACCAGATAAAATTTAAGATCTCTTTTATGAAACCAGCAAATACTGAGTTCAATGTTAAAAATCCAGAGATCACTATTTCAAGTGGAATGAATATAATATCTAATAATGTTTCAAATCTAAATAAAGGGATGGACATAGCTGGACTATGGAAAGAAGTTTTTTTGAAGAATAATGTGATCAGTAAGAAATAAGAGAATTATTATATTTTTATCTAACAATTGAGTTAATTTTTACCATTTATCTATTCTACTGTAACTGACTTAGCCAAATTTCTAGGTTTATCGACATCGCAATCTTTTATATCGGCAACATGATAAGCGAATAATGGTAATGGAATTATAGCAATAAGTGGATAAAATATTTCTTCTACTTTTGGGATATAGATTATATCATCGACTATTTGTTTAATCTGTTTGTCTCCTTCTGTAGCAAGAGCTATAACTTTCCCATTTCGAGCTTTTATCTCTTGAATATTGCTTAAAGTTTTTTCATAAATACTATCTTGAAGACAGATTGCAATGGTAGGTATTTCTTCTGAAACCAGTGAAATGGGGCCGTGTTTAAGCTCTCCGGCAGGATAGGCTTCGGCATGGATATAAGATATTTCTTTTAGCTTGAGCGCTCCTTCTAAAGCAAGAGGATAGTTTAAGTTTCTTCCAATGTACAGAAAATTTGGATAGTGGTAATACTGTTGTGCCAATTGTTTGATTTCTTCATTCAAAGAAAGTGCTTGAGTTATTTTTTCAGTAAGACTAGTCAAGTCTATTTCTTTTCCTGCTAAAAAAAAACCCAACTTATACAAAATAACTAACTGCGCCATAAAAGCTTTAGTAGAAGCCACCCCGGTTTCTAGACCGGCTCTCGTGTAAATAACTTCATCTACTTCTCTAGAGATTGTACTATTAATAACATTAATGATACCTAAAGTTCGCGCTCCATTCTGTTTGGCTAATCTAACCGCGGCCAAAGTATCGGCGGTTTCTCCACTTTGAGAAATAGCTATGACTAAATCATCTTTATTTATTAACGGCTCTTTATAGCGAAATTCAGAAGCTATTTCTAGATTAACAGGAATTTTAGCTATTCTTTCGATGACATATTTACCGATTAAACCAGCGTAGTAAGCTGTTCCGCAAGCGACGATAGTTATGCGAGAAAAACTTTTCTCTATCTTTACTGGCACTTTAAGTGAATCTAAAAATACTTGCTGCTGTTCATATATTTCTTTGAGCATGAAGTGTTTATAACCTTGTTTCTGCGCCTGTTCTAAATTCCAATTGACTTCTTTAATATCCAATGGTTTTTGTGTTCCATTAAAATCGCAGACCTCTACAGAAAACGGCGTTATTCTCACTAATTCAAAATCATTTACATAAATTACTTTATGTGTATGTTCAATAATTGCTGAAACATCCGAAGTAAGAAAATTTTCTTTCTTTCCTAGTCCGATGATTAATGGACTGCCGTTTCTGGCGCCGATTATTTCATTGGAATCTTTTTTGAGGACACAAAAAGCATAGGCTCCGATTAATCGAGGGAGTATTTTTAGAACTGCCTCCTGCAAGTTCCCAGTGTAATTTTTGGCAATTAAATGGACAATTACTTCTGAATCTGTATCTGAACTGAAAAAGACTCCCGAATTTCGCAGTTCTTCTTTTAATTCTAGATAATTCTCTACAATTCCGTTATGGACTATAGCAAATTCTTCGGTTTCATCAACGAAGGGATGTGCATTTTTATCTTCTGGTTTTCCATGAGTAGCCCAGCGAGTGTGGGCAATTCCGGTTTTGCCAGGTAGAACAGTTAGTTTAAGATTAGCTACTCGACCTTTCTTTTTGTGATGTTGAATGGTATTATTATGGATGCTAGCAATACCAGCCGAATCATACCCACGATATTCTAATCGTTCTAAACCTTCTAGTAGAATATTGTAAGCCTCTTTGTCTCCAGTATAACCAATTATTCCGCACATTTTAATATTTGATGAGTAAAATTGCTTTAAGAAGATTGTGAATTGCCATACAGGATTGAAAAATTAGAACGAAAATTAGTTAGTTTTTGAGTTAGTTTTTTATAGATAAATATATAATTGGTAATGGTTAATAGTCATCGTCTTTAAAAATAAAATATATTCAAACCATGAAGACTATACCGCCTGCATTTTTTAATCGTAATACTACTCTCGTAGCTCAAGAACTTCTGGGCAAGATTATTTCTGTCAACGGCTACGGTCATGTTTATGTTTATTTGATTTATGGGATGTACGAATGTATAAATTTCACGACCGAAAAGGTTGGAGAACCGGGAGCAGTATTAATTAGAGCAGTTAAGCCGATTGCTGGGATTGAAAAGATGAAATCACGCAGAAAATGTGATAAAATTGATAATCTATGCTCAGGTCCAGGAAAATTGTGCCAAGCTTTAGGGATAACTAGAGAAATGAATGGACTGAAGATAGGAAACAAAGTAACTGTTTATGATGATGGTTATGTAGTTAAGAAAATTAGTACTAGTTCTCGTATTGGCATCAAAGATGCTTTGGATTTGCAGTGGAGATTTTTTGTGGAAGGGAGTAAGTGGACGAGTAAAGTCTAAGAGATAAATTTTCACGAAAAGTTTATATAACAATATAGTTATAAGTATATAACAAAAATGTTAAAGAAAGATGAACTAAAAATTTTGAAGTTATTGTTGGACGATTTAACTAATGGTTTAACCATAATGGACGTATCCAGACAACTCAACCAAAAATATGTCCAAACATATAGGACAGTCAAAAATATGGTGGTGTCAGGAGATATTTTAATAAAGTTTGTTGGTAAAAGTAAAGTTCTTAAGCTTAATTTATCTGCTTTAAATTCAAACTATCTTTTTGCTGAGATGGAACGGGCTAATGATATTTGCCGGAAAAATAAATATGTGGCTGTAGTAAAGAAAAATATTGAAGAGATTAATCGGAATTTTATCTGTATTGTTTTTGGTAGTCAGACCGAGCAGTATAAACCTAAATCAGATGTTGACCTACTCTTCGTAATCCCAAAAGAATACAATCATGAAGAATTTGAGAAGACAGTAAAGCAGCATCTGATTGCTACCAATGTCGATGTTACTATCGTCTTCGAAAGCAGTTTACATGAGATGTGGTCTAATCCACTAAAATTAAATGTAGGCAATGAATTGCTTAAAAAACATATAATATTATATGGGGCAGAGCATTTTCTTAATTTACTGAGGAAACATTATGTTGGATGAAAAAAAGATAGAACAAAGTAGCAAAGTAATTAGAGAATTAATTGCTGAGGGCAAAATCATCAAGAAGAAGCTGTAAAAGGACACCTCACTTTTTTTGATATATTGTGGAAGACTGCAAAGAGTTAGTTCTGTGGAGTCTTTACAAAGATAAACAAAGTATTTGCTGGCAAAATATCTTTTTCCTGCTCTTTAAACAATCTTATTTCTTTTTCTGAATCGTTGCTGCTGCCATAAAGATTGCTTAAGATTATGACTAAATTATTTTCAATCAATTTCTTTAAGTAAGGCTTAACGTCTCTTTTTTCCTCATCGTCAATTTCGTCAAAAACAACTATTTTTTCTTTGACTAATTCATTAAATTTCAAGCGACTTTTTCGCGGAGTAAAATTGTTTTTTCTTTGATCTACAAAAGTAAGGTAATAAGTGTTATCTTCTCCAAAAAAATTGTGAATCATATCTGTCATAAGAGAGGATTTTCCTCCATTGTACTTACAGATAATTATCACACAACCATAATCTTTAAAACTGCTTAACTGGTCTTGCATTTCTTTGAGAGATCCTATAATCATCTTGACAGTTTCTCCAGCAAGAGTTTATTCTCTTCAATTGATCTCTTAATTTCTTTCTCTACATCGTTAGTGGAAGCGTATTTTTCTAAATGTTGGTTAATAAACTCTTTAATCTCGGAACCGGAGGAAAAAAT
>JACPCC010000099.1 GCA_016179995.1 Candidatus Woesearchaeota archaeon
AAGCCGATGAACTTCTAATTTATTTCTTACAAACAGAACTTTTCCTTCTTTAAATACTCTATATTGAATATATAAAGGGAGTGAATCAAACAAAGATAACTGTACTTTTTCTGAGCTATGGCTTAATATGTCTGCTTTTTTTTTAATAGAAATTTTTGACTCAAGCTTAATACAAATGTCCACATCAGAATATGGCCGAGCATTACCTGTTGCTTGCGAACCAAAAAGATAAATCATTCGAACTTCTGGATACAACGTAAGCTTATCTATTAACGATTTTAATTGCATATCTACAAATATCTTTTAATATTATAAAAACTTATCGCTCAATGTATTATTTTAATGACTATACAAATCTCTTCACAAAACTACTTAATTTTCAGCAATATTTATAAATAAGCGATAAATTTGTTATTTATCCTACCTATGAGTTGGGTAACTTAAAAGATATCAACATTAAGTGTGTTATATCTTTTATATTTAGCTGTGAAATTTACAGTTAAACAACGAGGTAACAATTCTCTTATTGTTACGCGAGGAGGTTAATAAAATGTCCGATGACGCAAAAGTATTAGAAATAGTAGAAATAGCACGTACTACTGGAAAAATTAAAAAAGGTTCTAATGAAGCGACAAAAGCTATTGAAAAAGGAACTGCTAAACTAGTTGTTTATGCTGCTGATGTTACACCTAAAGAAATTATCATGCACTTGCCTTTATTATGCCAAGAAAAGAAAGTGCCTTGTTTTGAAGTCGCTAAAAAAGAAGACCTTGGCGCTGCTGCCGGTCTTGCTCTATCTACTGCTGCTGTTGCTATAATCAAAGAAGGAGAAGCTAAGCATGCTTTAGAAGCCTTGGCACGTAGCAAATAATTAATTGAGGCAAAATAAAATGGCTCAAGAAAAACAAGACACCAGACCTGATAGACCGGAAAAACAATCTCGTCTCGCTCAGGAAGAAGCACCACGGCAAGAAGGTGAGATTCACTTTTCTCCAGGAATACCTGCTGAAGTCAAAGAGATAGTGGCTCGTGTAGGTACAAGAGGAGAACTAACGCAAGTCATGTGCCTAGTTATGGACGGCCGTGATAAAGACAAATCAATTCGTCGAAATGTCAAAGGTCCAGTTCGGGTAGGCGACATTCTAATGCTTATGGAAACTGAGATTGAAGCACAACGCCTGGGCGGCGGAAGAAGGTGATTTAAATGCCAAAATGCGATTTTTGTGGGAACTCTGTCGAGAAAGGAACGGGCATGATGTTTGTTTACATTAGTGGAAAGATTGTAAATTTTTGCTCACGCAAATGTGAAAAAAACATGTTTAAGCTAGGCCGCAAGCCTTTGGAAATACGCTGGACGCAAGCTTATCGTCAAGAACATAAGAAAGATAATAAAGATGGCGTTAAATCTAGTTTTAAAGAAAATACCATCAATACTGCCGGTGGTAAAGCATGATTGAACGCAGTCTAGTTCTGTTGAAGCCCGATGCTATCAAGCGTGGGCTTAGTGGCAGAATTATTCAGCGCTTTGAAGATGTAGGATTTAAAGTAGTTGGTGCTAAAATGGTTTGGGTTGATGAAAATCTCGCCCGACAGCATTATTTCGATTTAGGCGAACGCAGAGGCGAAAAAGTTCTTCAGGTGATGCTAAAATTTATTACTAGTGGACCAGTTTTAGCTCTTTGTCTAGAAGGTATCAACGCAGTTGAAAACATAAGAAAAATGGTAGGCGCAACTGAACCTCGCGGCGCGCAGCCAGGAACAATTCGCGGTGACTTTGCTCACATAAGCTTTGCTGACGCAGACCAACAAGATAAAGCTATTGAAAACTTGATCCATGCTTCTGGAAATGTTCAAGAAGCACAGAAAGAAATTACTCTCTGGTTTAAACCTCAGGAATTGCACTCCTATAAAAGTGTTCACGAAGCACATACTTTTTGATTTTTTAAATCTAACAAAAAGCTAATTAAACCTATCCAAAATAAATAATAAGTAAACTAAGTTAATAATAAAAACAGAATAAAAAAGAATAATAAAACAAATCAACAAAACAAAGAAAAATCAGATTCAAAGAACAATTTGATTTAAACTTAAATTAAGATGAGGAAGAAAAATGGCAGCTTCAGAAAAAATAGTAGATAAAGTACTGAGAATTACTCAGAATCCTAAATTTATTAGAAATATTTGTACTAGTGCGCATATTCACCACGGCAAAACCGCTTTTACTGACAACCTTTTGGCCGCAGCTGGGATGATGTCTGAAAAAGCAGCTGGAGACTTGGAAGCAGGTATGACTACTTGGCAGCATGCTGATGAACAAGAACGTTTAATGACTGTAGATGCAGCTAATGTTTCTATGGTTCACGATTTCTTTGGAAATGAATACTTAATCAATCTTATTGACACACCTGGTCATGTTGACTTTGGTGGAAATGTAACTAGGGCTATGAGAGCTATTGATGGAACCGTAGTATTAATCTGTGCAGTTGAAGGAGTAATGCCTCAAACTGAAACTGTTGTTCGTCAAGCAGTTCGTGAAAGGGTTAAACCAGTTCTTTTCATCAACAAAGTTGATCGCTTAGTTAAAGAATTAAAATTATCGCCAGAACAAATTTCCCAAAAAATTATGTCTTTGGTACAGCAATTCAACAATTTAATTGAAAATATTGCTGAACCGCAATACAAACAAATTTGGAAAGTTAGTGTACCTGAAGGTAGTGTAGCCTTTGGTTCTGCACGTGAAAACTGGGCTTTATCTTTTCCATACATGCAGAAGAAAAGTATTAAATTTTCTGATATCCTCAAAATTTATGAGATGGAAGAAGAAGAACGGAAAAAATGGGTTTGGGAGAATGCTCCTTTGAACGAAGTTATTTTGGATATGGTCATTAAACACTTACCTGACCCTGCTCAAGCACAAGCTTATCGTATTCAAAAAATGTGGCACGGCGATTTAGAATCAGAATTTGGTAAAGGTCTATTGACCGCTGATCCTAACGGAAAGCTAGCTTTTGTTATAACCAGAATTGTTGTTGATCCAAAATCTGGAAAAGATATTTCTGCTGGGCGTATCTTTAGTGGAAGAATAAGCAGTGGTATGGAGGTCTGGCTTAACGATGCTAAGAAAAAACAAAGAATTCAAAATGTTTATATCTATAATGGTATCCGTCCAGAAATTATCGAATCAGTTCCTGCTGGAAACGTTTTAGCTATTTCCGGTGTAGTTGGCTTTGCTGGGGAAACTGTAACTCTAGAAGCTGAACATCCTTTTGAAGAATTGAAACATATCTTTGAACCAGTTATCACTAAAGCTATTGAGCCAAAAAGACCAGGAGATCTGCCAAAGTTGGTAGAAGTTCTACGCAAAGTTAGTCGTGAAGATCCTTCTGTTAAAATTGAAATTAATGAAGAAACTGGTCAGAACTTGATGCATGGTATGGGAGAACTGCACTTAGAGATTATTGAAAATAGAATAATTACTGAAAAAGGTGTGGAAGTTAAAACTTCTCCGCCAATTGTTGTATATCGTGAAACAATCACCAAACAAAGTCCTGAAGTTGAAGGTAAATCACCAAACAAACATAACAAGCTTTACTTTAAAGTAGAGCCACTTGATCCTAGAATCAGTGAAGGAATTAAAAGCGGAGTAATTCCTGCCGGACGTTTCAAAAAACGTGACGACCAAATGGTTGCTTACTTGAGAGAAGAATGCGGTTGGGATGCTAAAACTGCCGGTATGGTTAAAGCAGTATGTAATGGCAATATGTTCATGGACGAAACTCGTGGTATTGTCTATATTAACGAAATCTTGGAAATGGTTTTAGACATGTTTGAAGATGTTATGAAAGCAGGCCCATTAGCTAAAGAGCCTTGTGTGGGAGTTAGAGTTAGCCTCACAGATTGTAAATTGCACGAAGATGCTATTCACCGTGGCCCAGCACAAACTTATCCTGCTGTCAGAGAAGGTATTAGAGGAGCTATGATGCAAGCGGGTCCTGTACTCTTTGAGCCTTTACAAGTTATGAGAATTGAAGCACCTAACGAATATGTGGGAGAAATTTCACGTTTAGTTTCCTCCAAGAGAGGTCAACTCTTAGACTTAAACCAAGAAGGTGAGCAAGGTATTATAAAAGCTAAACTTCCTGTAGGTGAATTAATTGGTTGGAGTAACGACTTAAGATCTGCAACAGAAGGTCGTGGCAGTTCTAACTTAGTTGATCAGATGTTCGAACGTTTACCATTTGAATTGCAGGATAAAATTAGAAATAATATCATCCAAAGAAAAGGTTTAAGTTCAGGTGAATTGGGAGCTTAAACTTTTTTTTCTTTTTTTAATAATCATTTAAATCACTTATCATAGAAATATGGCAGACGAAATAGCAAAAAATAGACCACCAAGAAGATATATTAGTCGTAAAGACTTGTCTGTCCATTTAGGAATTCTTTTACAAGATTATCCAGAAGGAGGTTTTAAGACAGAACATATCAGGTCTTATGTTAGTCCATTAGTTGAGCGTTTAAAATATCAGCTGCCCAGGGGAGAAAAAGCAAGTAAGATTGTTCTTCATGAAGCTAAGAGGTATTTACAAGAGCAAGGTTGGCAGTCTTATTCTACCGTAGATAAAAAAGGTTATTATCGTAGAGGAGATTAGATTTTTTTGAGAAAAGATGTTTTTATAATCCTCGTATTTGTTTAGCTCGGCGCGGTCAATAAGTTTTCCGAGCATAACCATTCGTCAGATGGTTTAAGTTCCCCGTCAGATAAATTAAATATATTGTTTTACACCGACTACACATTTATAGCGGGGCGAGGGAAACAGACCGCCGAATTGCTAAACAAATACTAATCCTCTATTTTTCTTCGTATGTTTTTTAAATTGAATCGTCTTTTTAGAAAAAGGTTTGATAAAAATAATTTAGAGAGAGGAAAAATGAAACAAAACATTCTTGCTAAAAATAACATTTCTGCTTATGTGATTGAATTATTTCCTAAGAATGATTTGCAAGACAAAAGTGCTTTAATAACTACTGTAGGTGCGGCAACTATGGGAGTATCAAACGTTTATATTGCTTATGTTAACGACGTTGCTAAATCATTAATAAGGCTCGGCTTCAAAATTTCTCCTCTAAATTTTGGTACAGAAGACTTTATCGGCAGAAAAGCCTTAGTGAGAATGAATTATTCTGGCGATTCTTGTCCGACTGAAGAATGCATCCGTTCGGTTGTCGACAAAGAGATTATTTCCGGATTGGATTATGTTGTTAGAAAATTAAGGTGAATATAATCATACAAAGTGTAAATTAAAACATCTCTCTCATCGTCTCTAAAAGCATTAATGGGTTTCTTCTAAAATAAGAAGTATTATATGCGCAGGCAGAAAAACATTTATCATTGCATTTGTCTAATAATTCTTCACTATTGTGTTTACCATCTTTAAAATAACTCTTATCGATATCCAAAAATTTAATTCCATTAGTTTGTTTCATATATTTTGAACACTTGAATATTTCACCATTCGTAGCAACTTGTATCATATATGTGCCAACATCACAAGGCCAACGCAATGGTTCATCAATAAATCTTAAAGCATCATGAAAATATCTTTCTGCATTAATTATTTTTGTCCCCGCTTTTTTTCTTTCAATAAGATATCTTAAAGTTTTTTTAATCTTTTCTTTCACCATGGGCTCTTCGTAAACTGTTCTTCTTTCGGAATTAAATGCGCTAAACTCTGTTACCAAACCAAAACTTATGGGCAATTTCCTTCTTTCAGACAATTCGACCAATTTCGCAGTTTCATCTAAATTGGCAGGAGCTAAAACTTGATGAGCTTTGTATCTTAATCCATACTCTCTTTGTGCTTGTTCTAACCTTTCAATTAAACTTTCATCACCATGGAGGGTTTTATCTGAACCTTTAACAGTATCATAACCATCTAAAGAAACTTCTAAGACTGTCAATCCTGCTTCTCCTAACTGCGCTAGTTTTTCTGAGGATAAAGAATTTTTTTGTCCGTGTGAAGTAACATAAGTAAACAAATTTCTCTCTGAAGCAAAACGCACTAAATCAGGAAAATCTTTTCTTAATGTAGGTTCACCACCCATAAACGCAATAACAGAACTTCCTAAATAATCAGCATGCACTATTCTTCTCCCTATCTCTTCTTTTGAGGGGTTTTTCCTCTCATTATCTACAACTTCACAATATTCACACTTCAAATCACACTTATCAGTAATCCACAAGTGCGTCCATAGTGGTAGAGGACCAAGCTGAGAAGACAAATAAGACTTTCCCATATTTAACATTTGTTGAACTGAAACCATTCTTATCTTCTCATTAAAACGTGTATTTTATATTTCTTTTTGTTTTAAAGAATCTAGAACTGAGCAAGACCTATCAACACAAAACGTTTTATAAGTACGTAAAACGTAAAAGTACGTAAAGTTTATAAATGTGTGCTGTTTTTCTATGATTGGTGATCTAAAATGACTGAAATTGAAACTGCGAAAATGTCAGAGCGAGGACAAATAATTATTCCAAAAGATGTAAGAGATTATATTGAAGCTGGTGAAAGCACAATCTTTACCATTATGCCACTTGATAGAGAAACAATAATTATGAAGAAACTAGATAAACTGAAGATGATAGAGGAGTTTAGAAATATTCGCACAAAGGCAAAAGAAAAATTAACTTCTTCTGAGGTAAATAGAGAGATAAAGAGAATTCGAAAACAAAATTAAATTAGCCTCATGATAAGAGTGGTTTTGGATACAAATATAGTAATCTCAGCAGCAATCTCATCAGATGGGAATCCAGCTCTAATTTTTGAAATGCTCATACTTGAAGAAATAGAGAACTATACTACACAGAAGATTATTGATGAAATTAAAGCTGTTTTTCAACGACCAAGAATAACTAAAATTGTTAGTTTAATTGAACAAAATTTTATGGTAAATACATTTGAACAATTCTCAGAAATAATAACTCCCAATGTTAATTTTAAAGAGATAAAAGATGATCCCGATGATGACAAATTTCTTGATTGTGCGGTTAGTGTTTCTGCCTACTTCATCATCTCTGGAGATGAACATTTGTTAAAACTTCAAGAGTTCAGAGGCATAAAAATTATCAATCCGCTGAATTTGTTAAATTGATGAATGCAGAAAATAAAGAAACATTTGAAATATAATCAGCTATTTTTCTATTTTCCATAATGGTTAATTTTATCTCCAACCATTTCTCTAACCCCAATATTCTAAAACATTTACGAAATCTTTATAAATAAACATCTTTAACGTGCTTTATTGACAGTTATTCATACTGTGTAAATAAAACCTATAAACATGGTAATAAAAAATATAAAAAACAACCTTAATCTCACGGAGGAAACAGAAGATGGCAAAAACAAAAGAACACATTAACTTAGTATTTATTGGTCACGTCGACCACGGAAAATCAACTACCGTTGGTAGATTACTTTACGATACAGGAAACATCGACGAACAGGAAATGCGTAAGCTGAAAGAGAAAGCACAGCAATTAGGTAAAGCTGGTTTCGAGTTCGCTTTCGTAATGGACAACTTGAAAGAAGAACAAGAGAGAGGAGTTACTATTGACTTATCTCACAAACGCTTTGATTCAGATAAGTATTACTTCACTATTATCGACGCTCCAGGACACAAAGATTTTATCAAAAACATGATTACTGGCGCTTCTCAAGCAGATTGTGCAGTATTAGTAGTTTCCGGAAACCCAGGAGACGGTGTACAAGCACAAACTATCGAACACTTAAAATTATCCAAAATTTTTGGTGTCGGACAATTAGTTGTAGCTGTCAACAAGATGGATATGGCTAAATATGAAGAAGCCCGCTTTAACCAAGTTGTAGAAGAAGTAAAGAAACATGCTACCCAAGCAGGTTGGAAAGCAGATAAAGTACGCTTTATCCCTATTGCTTCCTTCCCAGGAGAAAACATTGCTAAGAAAACTACTAATATGTCTTGGTGGAAAGGCGATTGTTTATTAGAAGCTATCAACAAGTTTGATGTTCCTGCTAAACCTACTAACTTACCTTTGCGTTTGCCTTTGCAAGACGTTTATAATATCACCGGTATTGGTGTAGTTCCAGTAGGTAGAGTAGAAACTGGAATAATGAAAGTCGGCGACAAAGTTATGATTGTACCTGGTAGAGAAGGAAAAGGCGTTCCTGGTGAAGTCAAAACTATTGAAATGCACCACGAACAAGTTACTCAAGCTGAACCTGGAGATAACATTGGTTTCAACGTTAGAGGTATTGGTAAGAAAGATATTGCTCGGGGAGACGTTTTAGGCCACGCTGATCATGTTCCAACTGTAGCTAGTGAATTCACAGCTCAAATAGTTATCTTGAACCATCCTACTGTTGTAACTGTCGGTTATACTCCGGTATTCCACATCCATACAGCTCAAGTAGCCTGTCAGTTAACTAAGATAATCAAGAAAATGAATCCTGCTAGCGGTGAAGAAGTTACTACAGATAAAGAAATCCTTCGCAATGGAGACGCAGCTGTAGTTCAGCTTAAGCCAATGCAGCCTATAGTTATTGAGAAAAATTCCGAAATCCCGCAGATGTCTAAGTTTGCTGTTAGAGATTCAGGAGTCACAGTAGCTGCAGGTATGTGTATTGACATCGTCAAGAAGACGTTAGAATAAATTTAAATAAATCTGTTTGGGTTTTTCCCAAGCATGATAAATTTTAATTTATCATGTAGAAATAAATAAAAATGACACAACACGCCAGAATAAAATTAGCCAGTATTGATATTGATAAAATCAATGAAATCTGCACTAACATCAAAGATATTGCAGAAAAGACCGGTGTGGAATTACGCGGACCTATCCCACTTCCTACTAAAAAGCTGAAAGTAACCACCAGAAAATCCCCTTGCGGAAACGGAACAGCCACTTGGGAAAGATATGAAATGCGTGTTCATAAACGTCTGATTGATCTTGGCGCTGATGAACGTACTTTACGTTTAGTCATGCGTGTACCAATTCCTGAAGGTCTCAATATAGAAATTGAGATGGTCGATAATTAAAATTTTTATTAACTTTTATAATCTCTCTCTTTTTTAATCTTATTTTTATCTTTTTTCTTCTCTTTATTTAAAAAATTTAATTTATATAATTTTTAATTCTAATTAGTTTCTTTTTAATCTGTGGTTGAATTTTTAACTTGATATCTTAGAAGATTAGTACTATTCTTTTTATATCTCTCCAACAGTCCAACTAAAAACTCTTCATGTTGTTCAGTTACTATGGTCATTTTTGTTCGATCATGACTTACTTGGATGGTTGGGGCTAGTCCTTGTGCTATCAACGCTTTTCTAAGTACGTTTCTTATACCCAATATAGTATTTCTTGGACCTCTTAAATCAACATCAACCTCATATCTGCATAGGTTTGACATTTTCTCTTCTAGCGACTCGGCACTATCATTAACTTTTCCTTGGATATAATGTATGAATCTTAACTCAGCATAAGATTGATTTTCAAACATACTATCTTGACCAGAGCGTTCTCTAAAAGCCCTAGTTGCATCTTCAATATGATCTAAATAAGTAGGCCTCTCTGTGTGTTTAATAGTCACTGGGTAATGTCATTGTGGTATAAAATCATATTTTGCATAAGTCGAGATGTTCGTCCGTTTCCATCAGATAACGGATGTATCAAAGAAAAATAAAGATGAAAACATAATGCTCTTTCTAATATTCTTATATCTGGATTATTTACATAAGAAAGTAACTTATTCATTTCTCTTTCAACTTTAGCAGGGTTAGTCATAACATAAATATTTTCTTTACCTGCTATACGAACACTTTCATTTCGATATCCACTGAGTCTCTGATCTATTTCTCTAGCTACTTGACAAATCAAGCCCATATCCATAGTACCATTATAGTGTTCAAGAGAAATATCCCAGGCTTTCAATAATCTTTGATGCGTTGCTTTACTGGTGGAATCTACTTCTAATTTATCTGAGTGAGAAATGGCATCAAAATTTAGTGTTTTAAGGGCTTAATCATTTAATTCATCAGTATATAAAAAATGATTTCTAATTTTATCTAATGTCAACTCTAGTTCTGAAAATAGTTTTTCATCTAACATAATTCTCTCATTATCTTGTCTGTTTATAAACTTTTTGAGAGTAACACTACTTTACAGTAATTATTACAGTTAAGGTAACACTATAGTTTAGATTATCTTTACTCAATATTTAATTATTTAATTAGATTAATAGTTAAAGAAATTAATCAGATATTTCTCTATTTTTTCTTTTCCTTCCACAACATATTAAAATAATCGCCTAAACTAAGCTTTATATGACTAAACTTCCAAACTTTTCTAGCAGAGCTTTTTTTGCTCCCATGGCTGGTCTGTCTGATCCAGCTCTGCGTTTATTATGCAAAGAATTAGGAGCCGGTTTAGTGGTTACAGAATTTATCAGCATCCATGCCGTGACAGCCAAAGCTGAAGATATAACTAAATTTATAGAGTTTTCTGAAAAAGAACGCCCTTTGGCAGTGCAATTATTTGGTTCTGATAGAGAAAAATTAAAGCAAGCAGTAAAAATAGTAGAGCCTTATTTTGATATTATTGATTATAATATGGGTTGTCCTGCTCCACATATCACTGAGCAAATGGCTTGTTCTGCTTTGCTTCAAGAGCCAGAACTAACCAGGAAAATATTTCGCACGTTAGTTCAATCTACTTCCAAGCCAGTTTCTGTTAAAATGAGAGCAGGAATTACTAAACCAGATAAATGGCAGACTATTGCTAAAATTGCTGAGGAAGAAGGTTTATCTATGATTACCTTTCATCCACGTACAGTAAAACAAGGTTATTCAGGTAAATCTGACTGGAGCCAAATTAAAGAGTTAAAACATTTGGTTAAAATACCTATCGTTGGAAATGGGGATATTCAAACTCCGGAAGACGCCAAGCGGATGATTGAAGAAACTGGCTGTGATTATGTCATGATTGGGCGTGCTGCCGCTAAAAACCCCTTTCTCTTTCAGCAAATTAATACCTATTTTTTAACTGGATCTTATGCATCAATAACTCCCAAAGAAAGACTAAAATATTTTTTTAAGTATTTAGATTACTCTAACAATTTTGAGATTAAAACTTCTCTAATTAAAATGCAGGCAATTAACTTTTCCTCTGGATGTCCTGGTAGTAAAGAATTGAGAACTAAATTGGGCAAATCAAATACATTTGAAGAGATTAATGAATTAATGACAGAATTTTATGATCAATTAAATTGATGATGTACTTATAATCATGATAATTATTTCATTTTTTAAATAAAAACCGCCACCGGTCGGACAATCAGAAAAACACCGTTTTTCTTGGTGAGAAACGTTGTTTCTCGTTTGAACCGACAATCCCAGAGGGATCAGTTGTCTTATCCGGAAATTCGAGATTCGTCTTTATAATGCTTAATTGCTCAAGCATATAATCTGACGCAATACCAGATTATGCGACGGTGGCAGGAATATAAGTTGTGCGTTTATATTGTTAAATTCTCCGTCGCGCCCAGAATCCGCAGATTCTCAGGATGCGACGGTGGCAGGAATATAAGTTGTGCGTTTATATTGTTAAATTCTCCGTCGCGCCCAGAATCCGCAGATTCTCAGGATATTAATCATTGAAGATTATTTCTATTTTTTTAAAATATTATCAAAGAAGAAGTTATAACCCTCTAAAACTTCATCCAATTCCAAATCCCTGTTCTAAACATCAACAAAATATAAGCCAGCAAGAAACATGGGACAAAGGGGATTCCTTCTTTAATCATAACTTCTTTCAGCAAACTACTTTTATACAACTTATTCAACTTTAACAAATCGTTTTTTTCTAGTGTTTTATGCTCTAAAATAATTTTTCCTTTCACTTTAACTTCTTTGGCCAGCCAATCCCCTTCTGTCAATTTTTCCACTGAAATTGAACGATAGAAGCAGTGCTTCTCTACTATTCCCAATAATAAAAAAAAGTAAAAGAAAGGCAATGGAAAAAAAACAAACGGCAAAAACATTCTTTGGATAATGGCTAAAACTATAATTAATATGGTAGTTCCCGCTAATATTAAATGTAGTAGACGATAATCCTGTAATTCTTCCCGAAACTTATGGAATACTATTTTTCTTCTTATAACTGCTAGATAAACCACCCATCCTAAACCATAGACTGCTCCGCAGAACAACAATGCAAAAAAGAAGAACAACAGCTCCCAGCTTGATGCTTGAAATGGCAAATCTATGCCAATAGCTGCTCCTAAGCCCATCAATAATTTTGTGTCCCCGCCGCCCCATTGTCCTAACTTATAGAGTAAATAGCCAATTAAAAATAAGATAGTAAAACCAAGCACACCACTTTCTATAATCCACCAATTATCTGATAAGATAGAAGCTATTAATTCTATTCCTAACACAGAAAAAAGTAAACCATAACTAATCCAATCAGGTACTTCTTTTGTGCGTAAATCACAATACGATGCAGCTGCGAGAGCTACAAACGCAATAACACCTATCAAGACCTCTATCATAAAACTAAGGAGTTCTAAAGAGTATATTAAGTTTTCTCAAAAGAAACATTTAAAATAAACTCTTTAGTTATATTAAACTTTTTTTTATCCAATCTCTTTCAGCCTTT
>JACPCC010000100.1 GCA_016179995.1 Candidatus Woesearchaeota archaeon
GGGAATATGCTCAACCAAAATGGTATTGGCCTTTGAGTGAAAATAGTTTGAAGTATTTTGAGAGTTTAGGATTTAAACTAGTTAAAATAGTTGAAAGAGATGTAATGACTAGTGATGGATTAAAGAAGATACCAGTAATATTCATTCTAAAAAAAGATAAAGAGGAAAAAATTAATTAGTCAGTTTATAGAGGACTTTGATTAACCCCAAAAATTTAATGAATATTGGGGTTCTTCAAAGTCATCTTTAGGGTTTTGAACTAAATAAAAAAGGTTATTCAAAACCTTCTATACCTAAAAATTAGAGAAACAATGAACAAAATAAATCAAAGACGCGTAGCGACAATTCAAGTTGATTTAGATGGTTTGTGGACTAATTTAGAATATTATGGATATAAATCAGAAGTTTCTCCAGATGTGGTGTTTCAAAGTTCAATCCCCCGCTTTTTAGAGTTATTTGAAAAGTATAATGTAAAAGCAACTTTCTTTTTAATAGGTAAAGATGGGGAAGTAAAAAAGAAAGCAGACCTAGTTAAGCAAATAGTTAAAGCAGGACACGAAATTGCCAACCATACTTATTCCCACACATTTGGCTTTAGAAAACTGTCTCCCGCTGAAAAAATAAAAGAGATAGAAAAGGGAGAAGAAGTAATACAAAGAATAATAGGTAAAAAGCCAGTTGGTTTCAAAGTGCCGGGATATGATATCGATGTTGAAACATTAAAGATATTAGAACAAAAAGAATATATCTATGATTCTTCGGTAATCCCTACGGGAGTCTATCCTTTGATTATGAAAATAAATCAGCTAATTTCAGGAGGAGTGAAAAGGACACATGGACCAAAATGGAACTGGTTCCTTGCTCCAAACCGGATTTATCGACCATCTTTAGAAAATGAGTGGAAAAATGGGGATACGAATATTGTCGAATTACCACCTACCGTTATACCAATAATAAGAGTGCCTTTTCATGCTACTTTTGCGACTAAATTCGGGTTAAATTTTTTTAAGTTTGGACATTATTTAACTGAAAAATTTAATCTGCATTTAAATTATGAGTTTCATGCTGCAGATTTAGCTGATGATATCGAAGATGAAAGGTTGGCTCATTTAAAAGCTATTAGTTTTGAAAAGAGATTTTTGATTTGTGAAAGCATTATTAA
This sequence comes from Candidatus Woesearchaeota archaeon, assembly GCA_016179995.1. GTDB lineage: Archaea > Nanobdellota > Nanobdellia > Woesearchaeales > GW2011-AR9 > JACPCC01. The sequence continues at coordinate 1,163 of JACPCC010000100.1, forward strand.
AAAAATATCTCAAAAATATGAGGTAGTGACTTCAGAAGAGTTAATAAAAATGTGCCCAGAGAAGAAAAAATGAATGACCATTGTAGTTTGTTAACCACAGAAGACAAGAGTGATTATGAGAAATATATAGAGAATAATATTAAAACGAGTTTTGAGTATACTTTACATTGGAAAAATATATTAGAGAAAAACTTTGGTTTTAAAGGTATGCACATAATCTCTAAAGATACGGATGGAAACATTAATGGTACTTTGCCTTTATTTTTAGCAAAGGGTATTTTTGGAACGAGATTAATTTCAACACCTTATGCCATTTATACTGGAATATTAGCTGAGAATGAAACTGTTAAGAAAAAGCTGCTTGCTTTTGCCTGCGAGTTGTCTTCAAAAGAAAAAGTTGAGTTTATGGAGATTAGAGAAGAGAAGGAAAGTGACTACAATAATAATTTTCAGATGAAAAAAAAAGTCTTTAACTTTTCATTGAATTTAACGTTGAATCCAGAAGAAATTTGGAAAAAACTGCCTAAAGGCAGTGTACGCTGGGGAATTAAGAAAGCACAGAGTTCTAATTTAACATGGAGATGTAGTAATTCAGAATCTGATTTAAGTCAATTTTACAAACTATTTTTACAAACCAGAAAAGTAAGGGGAGTGCCAGCTTACCCTTATTCTTATTTTAAAGATATTGTTGAAAATTTTAAAGAAAAAGTGTGTGTCTATACTGCTTATTTATCCAGTAAGCCGGTAGCTTCTATTTTTTTAATCAAACACAAAAAAGAAGTGCGCTATGCTTTTGCCGGAGCAATACATAAAAAAGAAATTATGCAGCTTCAGCCTTATCATCTCTTGCTCTGGGAAGCTATTAAAAATGCTTGTAACGAAGGCTTTACTAAATTCAATTTTGGGGGAGCTACTTTAGATACGAATGATGGCGGATTATATGAGTTCAAGAAGAAATGGGTCGATGAGATTGTGGAGATTACTTCTTATTTCTACTTAAATAAAAAGAAAAATCTTTCAGGAGAAGAAAATAAGCTTGTGTTTAAATTGGCTATGGCTGTATGGAAAAAGCTGCCTTTGAGTTGGATAAACTTTTTAAGCCCTTTCGTGATAAAACAATTCGTCTGAATGAGCTTTGGGTGAATCTAATGAGTAGTATTAATTTAAATATGGAAGAATACAAAATTTACATCTTAGAAGAAAAAGAAAGAGACAAATATAGGCAATTTTTAGAGAAATGTATAGAAGCACATTATGGGCATAGCTTAGAAATTAGAGATTTAATAGCCAGTAACTTTAAGTTCAAACCACTCTATTTAATAGCTAAACTAAAAGAAGAAATAGTCGGAGCATTACCACTATTCGAGGCTTCAAGCTTAATAGAGGGAAAGAGATTAGTTTCTATTCCTTATTTTCCATTTGGCGGAGTTATCGGAGAAAGTAATGAATGTAAAAAAGCACTTTTAGAAAAAGCAAAAGAGTTATCAAAACAAGTTAAATATTTAGAGATTAGGCAAAATAATGAATTGGAAGATAGTTTGATTAGTGGATTAGTCCGCCAAGCGCCAATTACTGATTTTTTCTTGAATTTTAAAAAAACTAAAGAGGAAACATTTAATTCACTAGATAAGAGGGTGAGGTATGATATTAGAAGAGCAGAAAAGAACAATCTCCAAGTTAAATTGGGTCATGAGGAAAGGTTATTAAATGATTTTTATAAAGTTTATTTGCACACTAAGAAAAAAAGAGGGGTACCGTCTTGGCCTTATAATTTGTTTAAAGAAGCATTAATCAAATGTGATACTTTTGTTGGAATTGTATATTTAGAAGAAAAAGCAATTGCTGGAGGGTTCTTTTTTCTGGAGAAAAAACATAAGAATATAGAGTATGGGTTTGGTGGAGTTAATTATAAATATAATCACCTATGTCCCTATTATGCTCTGCTTTGGAAAGTAGTAGAATACGGAATCGAGCATAACTATTTAAAGTTAGAATTTGGTGGAACAACAAAAGAAATAAATGATGGAGACCTATATGCTTTTAAAGAAAGATGGTGTGATGAAAAGAAAGAGATACCTTACTATTTTTATGCACAAAAAGAAGAGAATATCCCTCAGTTGAAAAGTTCATTTAAGCTATACAAGATTTATGGAAAGATCTGGAGTTTATTACCTAAATTTATCATAAGAATTATAAGTCCGATAGTGATGAGGCAATTTAAATGACGGATTACAAATTAGAATTAGAAAAGTACTTGGCTAATTATTTAGGTTTAAAATATACAGTTTTATTTAGCTCATGCAGAAATGCTTTGTATACTTTGCTTCTTAGCTTCAACTTAAAATCGGATGATGAAGTAATGATCCAAGATTTTATTTGTGATAGCTTACCGAGAGCTGTTAAATTAGCTGGAGGAAAAGTGGTTTCTGTTCCGGTTGATGAAGAGACATTTAATTTAACAGCAAAAGAAGTTAAAAAAAGAATAAATAAGAATACTAAAGCAATTATTTTTGTCCATACTTATGGAAATCCAAGTGGAATTAAAGAGATAGCTGAATTATGCAAGAAACATAAAATTATCTTGATTGAAGATATAGCTCATGCTCTTGGCGCAAAATACGATGGAAAACTAGCTGGAACTTTTGGAGATTATGCAGTCTATAGCTTTACTAAACAGATGGTTAACTTGGGTGGGGGGGCGTTGATTACGAATAGAGATGTTGAAAAAATCAAAATTTTGAAAGAACAATTAAATCGCCCAGCATCAAAATTAATTAAACTAAAAAGATTATTTGCTTCAATGTATGAGTCCAGGGCTTTCTTTATTTCAAAAATAATGATTGACTTAGCAAGGAAAAAAAGCAATTTAAAACAAAGTAATGATTTAGATTCCCATTATGAATGCAGTAATTTAGAAGCTCGAATGGTTTTAAGTCAAATTAAAAACTTAGAGAAAGATATAATCAAAAGAAAGGAGAATTATAATTTTATTAAGGACAAATGTAAAACACAGAAAATCGAAACCAAATCAGAATCAGGTTACAATTATCTTGTGCAAATATTTCAAGATAAAGAGAAGAGAGATATGTTTCTGCGGAAAAACAACTCCTTTCTTAAGCCTTGGCCTAACTCAAATGTATCAGAGATTTTGACGTTTGTACCTAATAGTCCAAATTTCAGTAAAAATGAAATTTCTTCATTATTTAACGTAAACAGAGAATCTGGTGCTGATCAAGAAAGTCTAAATGATGTCAATAAAAATGAAAAGACTTCAGCTAAAATGAAAAATAACACCAAAGCCGTATTGCTAGCTTTGTTATGTACTTTCATTGTTTCTATCGCTCAAATTTTATTAAAAATCGGCAGTGAAAAATTTACAATATCTTGGACACAAGTTTATAATTATCCACTACTAATTGGCGGTTTAATTTACGTAGCAGGGGCATTTATATTTATTAAGGCATTTAGATTGGGAGAATTGTCTGTGGTTTATCCGGTCATGGCTTCAGGGTATATTATGGTCACTCTACTATCGGTATATTTCTTTGGAGAGATTGTTACTTTGCAAAAAACGGGTGGTATTGCTTTAATTACGATAGGGGTAGTTCTCATAGGGATAGGTGGTAAAAAATGAATTTGAAACTGGCACTAACACTTATTTTAATTTCATCGATAGTGGGAGCTTTTAGTACACTTCTTTTTAAGATGGGGGCTTCTTATAAGATTAATTTTGAGAATAAAAGATTATTAGGAGCAGTATTTTTGTCAGGAATTTCTTTTGTGATATATATTTATGCTTTAAAACAAGCCCCTTTGACATTTATTTATCTCACAGCATCAGTAAGTTATATATGGGTGGTTATTCTAGCTAGAACAATCCTTAAAGAAGAAATAAATAAACTAAAATTTATGGGGATAGTTTTAGTTATCACCGGGATTATATTAATACAGGTTTAATGTTTAGGGAACGGCAGATATACTTGGTTGCGATTAAACACTCCAAATATTTATAAATGGATTATTCTCTGGAGATTAGAATTAAACAAAAATAACGATTCAAATGAAATCTAAACTCTCCATCATAATCCCCTGCTACAACGAAGAGTTAGGTATCCCAAACCTCAAGTCACATCTAGACCAAATATTAAACAATTTATCTAAAACTTATTCTTTAGAACTTATTTTTGTAGATGATGGCAGCAAAGATAGAACATTGGAATTACTAAAAGAAAATTTTTGCGGTTTAAAAAAAAATAAAATTGAAGCAAAGTTTATCAAACACGAAGTTAATCAAAATCTTGGTGCAGCTATGCGCACAGGCTTTGCCAATGCTACAGGAGATTTTGTAATCACTATGGATAGTGACTGTACTTATGATCCACAGACTATTCCTGAAATGTTGAAATTGCTTGGTGAAAATACAGATATGGTTGTAGCATCACCATACCACCCATTAGGAGAAGTCAAGAATGTACCTAAGTATAGACTTTTATTGAGCGGAGCTATTACTTTAATCTATCGCTTATTAACTGGCTCCAAAATTTATACTTATACGGCTCTATTTCGAGCATATAAACAAAAAGTGATCAAAGATGTGCATTTCAATTCAAATGATTTTCTGGCTACAGCAGAGATGTTAATCAACGCTTTAAACAAAGGTTATAAAGTGAAGGAATTTCCTACTATTTTAAATGTCAGACAATTTGGCGAGTCTAAAATACGCTTGGCCCGGGTAATTAAGAGCCATTTTAAGTATGCTTCTAGTTTGCTGTTCCTGAAACTATTTAAAGCGAAAAATAAAGCTGCAATCTAAATGAAAGTAGCCACCATCTTAGGAACTAGGCCGGAAATTGTTAAATTGTCTTCTTTAATGCCTTTATTAGAGCAAGAACTAGAAACTGAACAGATAGTGATTCATACAGGACAACACTATGATTATTCTATGGATAAAGTATTCTTTGAAGAACTGAAATTAAAAGAGCCAAACTACAAGTTGAATATAGGCTCACACAGCCAGGGCAAACAAACTGGTTTGATGCTGGAAAAGATTGAAGAAATTCTGATCAAAGAAAAAACAGATTTAGTTTTAGTACAGGGAGATACGAACTCTACTTTAGCCGGTGCTTTAACTGCGGCTAAATTGCATATAAAATTGATTCACATAGAAGCGGGCTGTCGTTCATTTAATCGAGCTATGCCTGAGGAAGTTAATCGCGTAGTGGCAGATCACTTGGCTGATTATTTGGTTGCCCCGGATGAAAAGAGTTATAATAATTTAATTGCCGAAGGGATTGATAAAAATAAAATTTATTTGTTAGGCAGTACTGCTTTTGATGCTGTCAAACGTAATGAAAAATTAGTTGATAAAGAAAAAACATTAAATAGATTTGCAGTTGAAAAAGATAAATTTGTTTTGGTTACAATTCATAGAGCTGAAAACACTAATAATATTAGAGTACTAAATGGAATATTAAATGCTTTAAATCAATTAGCTGAAAAGATTAATTTTGTATTCCCCATGCACCCTAGAACGAAAAAAATAATAGAAGATAATAAGATTCAGATAAATAAATCTATTAAAATAATTGAGCCACAACCGTATCTTTCTTTTTTAGCTCTTCTTTCCAGCTGTCGTTTTTGTCTAACAGATAGCGGCGGAATTCAAGAAGAAGCTTTAGCTTTTAATGTACCTTGTTTAATATGTAGAGAAGAAACTGAATGGATGCGTTTAGTGGAAGCTGGAAAAAACAGATTGGTGGGGACACAAACCGAGAAGATAGTAGCTGAAATAAATAGATTATTTAGTGATGAAGAGTTACAAAAGATAAAAAGAATAAATTATGGTTTTGACTTAAATGTAAGTACTAAAATAATAGAGATTATTAAAAATATAGGGGTAATAAAATGATCCATCCAACTGCAGACGTATCCCCTCAAGCCAAGATTGGCTTTGGAGTTAGAATTTGGCATCAATCACAAGTTAGAGAAGAAGCTGAAATTGGTGATAATTGTATTATTTCAAAAAATGTTTACATAGACAAAGGCGTTAAAATAGGTCAAAATAGTAAAATCCAAAACAACTGCTCACTTTATCATGGTTCAGTTTTAGAAAATGGAGTTTTTATTGGTCCGCATTGTGTATTGACTAACGATAAAAATCCACGAGCGATAAATGCCGATGGTTCGCTTAAAACTGATAGTGATTGGGAAGAAGGAAAGATATTGATTAAAGAAGGAGCTTCTTTAGGTGCGAGAGTAGTTGTTCTACCTGGTATAAATATTGGTCAATTTGCTATGATTGGCGCAGGTTCTGTCATTACTAAAGATGTTCCTGATTTTGGACTAGTTTATGGCAATCCGGCACGATTAATGGGGTTTGTATGTAAGTGCGGAAAGAAAATATCTAAACAGTTCGAGGAGAAGAGGAGTGGAGAGTGGTGTGAGAAATGTGTTGAGAAAGGAAAGTGATAAAGCAGTAATTCATTTGCTGCAATTAGTGTTTGTTTATTGGTGATTAAAAGACTTTTTGTTTCTAATATGGTTAATTAGTTATTTAGAACTTAGAATTTTAGAACTAAGTTTAATTTACTTTAAAAAGAGATTCTTGAGGTAGCGATACCATGGAACAAAGACTACTAAATAATCCTGAATATTGGGATAATTTTTATGCTCGATATAGTTTCCCCAGTTTTGAAGAATTGGGATTTAATAACGTTAAAAGAACAGAATTAGAGATAGTAGAACAACCACGCATTTTAAATAATTTACATTCATTAATTAATGATTTTTGGGCAGATTATTCCATGACCACTCCCGGTGCTAAAAGAAATCTTAAATATGGAGTGATGGGGACGGAGAGTATTGAAAATGTTGATGGTGTTTTGAAAGTAAGAGCATTTGAAATGGATTATGCCACCACTGTTTTTAGCAGTGATAGAAGAGGAGAGCATTACACTTCTTTATTAACCCAATCAGAACAAGGATTTTTGCAAAATAAACTAGCTACTTTGGGCGTTATTGGAATCACACAAGACCACGCAGGAAGATATCTTGTTGGAACAAAAGCAGGAACGAGGATTACCGGTGGATTAAAAGAGCCGTTGCCTATGGGCATGATTGATCTTCATAAAACACCGAATGGTTTTGATCCTTTTATGAGCGGTTTACTGAATGAGTTGCATGAAGAAACAGGACTCTATTTAAGAAATGTAGCAGAAATAAGACCTACACATTTTTCCATAGGAATGAATTATGGGGACTTTGCTTTAATTTCTGATGTCAAGTTAAGGCAAGGAGCAGAAGAATTTGTTAAGATTTCTAATGAGCATAGTTATATCGCTTTCTTGTCTAAAGAAGAGATAAAACAAGTGAATAAATATGAAATGAATCCAGTATTAGTTGGAAGTTTAACAGCGAAGGGTGTTTACGAATAATCTGATTAAAAAATTACCAAGGAGGATTAGAAATGATTAAAGAAATTATTTTTGATTTGGGCAGAGTGGTAGTTCACGATCCTGATAGTGAAATTATTTTTCAAGATATAGCTGATTCTTGCAAATTAAATTATGAGCTTGTGGTAAAGACGGCAACAGAACTTATTCCTGCTTACCAGAGAGGTGATTTAACTGACTTCACTTTTTGGCAAGAATTTGCTGAAATTACAAGATCAACTGCTCCTGAGAATGGAAATGATTTATGGTCGCAGGTATATGCTCAACGGTTAATGATAGATAATAATATTCTTAATTTAGTAGATCGCCTGAAAGACAACGGATATGTAACTCCTGCTTTATCTAACACTATTCCGCCCCACGTTCACGTATTGAAATACCGAGGAGTCTTAGATCATTTTGCACCACAAATATTATCCTGCGAGGTAGGAATGAGAAAGCCAGAAGAAGCCATTTATCGTTTAGCTTTAGAAAAAAGTTGTTTAAAACCAGAAGAAGCTGTGTTTATTGATGATGTTCCAAAAAATGTTGAAGCTGCAGAAAAAATAGGAATAAATGGAATACACTATCGGAACTTTAAACAATTGGAATCTGAATTAAAAAGTTTAGGAATAAATATTTAGATAAAATCCAAAGAATAAAAGTATCTTAGTTCCTTAATCTTTATAAAGCAAAAATTAAGTCTTATTCTCGATGATTCCCATTGCTAAGCCCTGGCTGGGAGAAGAGGAAAAGAAGGCGGTTTTGCAGGTATTGGATTCAGGGATGCTGGCTCAAGGAAAAAAAGTTGCGGAGTTGGAGAAAGCTTTTGCTGAATTCATAGGAGTTAAGCATGCTATTGCTACTTCCAACGGCACTACAGCTTTACATGCCGCTCTTCTGGCTCACAATATAAGTACAGGTGACGAGGTAATTACCACACCTTTCTCTTTCATAGCTACGGCTAATACTATTTCTATGTGTGGAGCTAAACCGGTCTTTGTAGATATAGAAAAAGAATCATTTAATATTGATCCGGAATTGATTGAAAAAGCCATTACTCCAAAAACCAAAGCCATTATGCCCGTGCATCTTTATGGCAAAGCCGCAAACATGAGTAAAATTATGGAACTTGCCAAAAAACATAATTTGATTGTTATCGAAGACGCCTGCCAAGCTCATGGGGCTGAGTTTATTAAAACGAATGAAACTACTAAAACTAGTGAAGCAAGTAAAACAGAAACACAAAAAGTAGGCTCTTTTGGTACTGGTTCTTTTTCTTTCTATCCTACGAAGAATATGACTTGCGGTGAAGGTGGCATAATTACAACTAATGAAGATATTGTGGCAGCAAAAGCTCGAAAAATAATTGCTCATGGTTCAGAAAAAAGGTATTATCATGATCACTTGGGATATAATTATCGTATGACTGATATTGCTGCAGCAATTGGCTTGGAACAACTGAAGAAACTGCCAAGATTTAATGATGCTAGAAAAAATAATGCTCGATATTTTCAAGAAAAATTATCTTCATTGACTAATATAATTTTACCTAAGATAGATGAAGGACACGTCTTTCACCAATACACTATCAGAATAAAAAATAGAGATAAAGTGCTGGAACATCTAACGGCTAAGGGAATCCAAACTGGAGTGTTCTATCCAGTTCCAATCCATCAGCAAAAATCATTTTCAGAATACAATCAGCAATCTTTCCCTGTGGCAGAAAAAATAGCTAAAGAAGCTTTATCCATACCAGTGCACCCTCAATTATCTGAAGAAGATAAAGAATTTATTGTAAGAACATTAACAGAAATAAACCATAGCTTAAACTAATATCCTAAAAATAAACTTAAAAAAAAATAAAATGACAAACGTAGCAGTTATTGGTTTAGGAAATATGGGCAAGCACCATGCTAGAAATTATGCCAAAATTAATGGTGTCAAGCTAGTTGCCGTTTGTGATTTAAATGAAGAGTTAGCTAAAAATACAGCAGAAATGTTCTCCTGCCGTTATTATACTAATTATGAGGAGATGCTTGACAAAGAAGAAATTCAAGCAGCTAGTGTCGTTGTTCCCACTAACTTTCACAAAAAGACCGCCCTTACTTGCCTACAAAGAGGGATTAATATTCTGATTGAAAAGCCGATTGCCGGAACCGTAGAAGATGCACAAGAGATAATTGACGTTGCCAAAGAAAAAAATCTCTTATTACAAGTGGGACATATTGAAAGATTCAATCCTGCAGTTCAAAAATTAAAAGAGATAGTAGACAGCGGGAAATTGGGAGAAATAACTTCTATCATTGCTCGAAGAGTAGGAGCTGTTCCGGTACAAGTCAGAGATGCCAATGTGTTGATTGATTTAGCAGTACATGATATTGATATAATTAATTATATTTATGATGCCTATCCAGAAACAGTTTTGGGAAACATTGGTAAAGCCATCATTGAAAAAAGAGAAGATTATGCTGAGATATTTCTAAAATATGGAAAGAGTTCAGGGTTTATACAAGTTAATTGGATTACACCATTAAAAATTAGAAATTTAAGCGTTACCGGTAGTAAAGGATATGCCGAATTAAATTATATTACTCAAGAATTGACAATCTACGAGAGTAATTATACCAAAGAAATAGTCGATGAATATGGTGATACTGTCATTAAATTTGGACTTCCGGATAAAACTCAAGTAGGCATAGAACAAATGGAACCACTTTATTTAGAACTTAAAGATTTTATTCACTGCGTACAAACAAAAAAACAACCTTTGGTTAATGGAGAAGTAGGTTTACAAGCTTTAAAAATTGCCTTACAGGTTATGGAAAATAAATAAAGAATAATAATTTTAATAAAATAAGAAGAAGAATAATTAGTAATAATATGATCATTAATTAAGAGAAAGATTATGGATAGAAAGATTATGGATAAAAAACTTCTTTTTTTAATCATCTTTGGCATAATTATTTTCGGGCTTAGATTATTCAATATTAATGAGGCGATTTATGATGACGAATCGAACTTTGCTTATTCTTTGACGGTAATGGACGAATATGGATTTAATCATAATTATTATT
>JACPCC010000130.1 GCA_016179995.1 Candidatus Woesearchaeota archaeon
ATTAAAGTCTGTAAAAAATATCATGTCAAAACCTCTATCTGCGGACAAGCTGGTTCTAGACCAGAGATGGCCGAATTTTTGGTACATCAAGGAGCAGATTCCATTTCAGCCAATGTCGATGCTGTAGATAGTATAAGGCATACTGTAGCTAAAGTAGAGAGAAAATTACTGTTGGATGTAAAGAGATAAAACTAATATATGATATACTCAAAAAGAGAATTTACAAAAGTGTATCAGTTAGCTAAAGCTAAAAGAGAATATTTTCAATTAAGAGAAGAAATTTCACATGACAAAGAATTAAAGCTAGAATATTTTATCGAGCATATAAATCCTAATGCTTTAATTGCTGTTTATTTAACTGATTACTTTCCAGAAAACGGAATTATTAAACCAACAGGATATTCTCTAGCTGATTTAAAGTTAAGTAATAGACAAAATAAAATTGTTGAAAAAATAGGTTTAAAACATCTTCGAATGACCATTCACTTCACTTTAAATTTTGCAGTAACATCAGTAGTAAATCAAGGGCAAGTATTCAAATGGAGCACAAAATACGCTATCCTCATCCCAGTCAAAGATTTTATCGAGCGCTTAATCTGCCTAACCACAATAGACTCTTGGATTATTGGACCATTAAGATTACCAACCTCTGCCGAGATTCTTATTCCAGAAAAAGAATACTTAAAATCACCGCAACAATGGCAGAATTTGTCAGGAAGAGCAAAGCTGATGCCATATTCTAAAGATAAAACTATCCAACAAGCCGTAGCTTTGAGGATAATAGAAAAAGGATATTCGCATATTGAAGGAAGCGACCATGGTTGGCGTGTTGATTTGACAGATTTTCTTCAAACTTCAAGCAGATTATCCTATGAAGAAAAAGAAAGACTGAAGAACTTATGTAACCAAAAAGGATTAGTAAGCTGGGCTAAAATATTTGATCAATTGCAAAAAGAATTTGGATTTACTTCCATAAAACATGAAACTTCTTTTTGGAGAGATGTTGAAAAGCTTGTAGATTTGGTTTATAGCCTTATTTTTGCTGAAGAAACAGCAATTTTAGAGATGAAATTAATAAATATGGCAAAGACACTGCCTTCCAGATTAGACCTCCCTTCCATCCCTTCTTTAAGACGTCGTCTTTTAATTTATTCCACAAAAGTAAAAGAAGAATTAGATTCGGAAAGATATAACAATAAAGAAGAGAAAAAGGCACTTCTTAATTTAATGATAGAATTAAATCGAATAGAAAGATGGTTAGGAAGTATAAATAAAAGAATTGATAAAATACCAAAAGAAGAACAACAAAATTATACTTGGAAACAATTTCTTAAGAAAGAGAATTTAATTTGAGAGATTTCACTGCGATCTTATCAGTATCCTCATAAACTTCTTACATTCTAAACAAGAAATGATTACTTTGCCGTTCCGAGTTCGCACACGAGAATTAACTCCAGGCTGCAAATACTTATAACAATGCTTGCAGAACCTTCTCTTCAGTTCCAATGGAATCTTTAATTTAACTTTCATCGCTAAATTACGAGCCAAAGTAACATAACGATGTGCTAACTTGCTGTCGCTAGAAAACCTCTTTTCAGCTTCTTTGAAAAGAATTTTAATCCTCTGCAAAGCAATGTCTTTCTGTTCTTTCTTGGAAATAAGTGGTTTGCTCATGATTTCTTAAACTCCACTCTTTTCAATTTTTCAAATTCTTTGAAAGTTGTGATAAGCATTTTTCAGTCATAAATACTTCCCTTTTAGTTCTTCTCTAATCTCTTTTAAAAGAGCAACCGTGTTTTTCTTAAAATGAAAAGCTTCAAATGACTCTTTTATAATGTTTTGTTTTTTATTCATTTAATTGAGCATTTTTCTAGTATTTTGTTTTTGCTTAAGCATTAATAATAAAGCTTAAGAGTATTATTAATATAGAGGTATAACTAACATTTAAAACTTCCCTATTTTAATTAGTAAAGATGATAGCAGGTTACAATCTTAAAAACCAATAGAAACGTATTTATAGGATACCACCTAAACCGAATCATGCAAAAAGGCCGACCTATCCGCAGTCCCATTCGCCAGAACATAATCGAGTTATTATTCCAACTAAATCAAAGTTATGGATATAAACTAAGTAAAATGTATAATGAAATATTTCCCAAAGTGACACAAAGAAGTATTTATTACCACTTACGTAAAGGACTGCAAACAAAAGAGATAAAAATTAATAGGATTGAACAAGAGACAGGCAATTTTTCTTGGGGCAGCGAAGTGGAAAAAAAGATCTACTCCCTAGGACCACAAGCTCAGCCAAAAGGTGAAAATTAAGGTCTAAGATAAAATTAAAATGACAAAATTCATTTCTAGCGTAATAAACGTAAGGAATATTGCCTCAAACACTATCCTCTTGAGCCTTACTACACCACTAGAATTTACTTTTCAAGCGGGGCAATTTATCATTTTATACATCAATAATGGACTGGAGACTAAACCACGAGCATACTCCATTCTCAGTCCACCTCACAAAAAAGAAAAGATAGATCTGTGCTTTAAGTTGGTGGAAAATGGTTTTGCTTCCGCTGTTTTTTCTAAGACTAAGATTGGTGATAAATTTGAGATGAGTGGACCATTTGGCAACCTTCTTCTTCAGCTTGATAAAAAAAAAGAGATAGAACATGTGTTTATAGCTACGGGGACCGGGGTAGTTCCTTTTTATTCCATGCTGCAAGAATATGTATATAATGGTAAAGCAAGTTTGCTTAAGCAAAAATTCCACTTAATCTTAGGTCTACGCTACAAAAAAGATATTTTCCTAGAAGAGGAATGGTCTTTACTTCAAAAAAAAGAACCAAACTTTAAACTAGATATTGTCTTAAGCCGTGAACAATGGCCAGGAAAATGTGGACATGTACAACAACACTTGCCTGAAAATTTAAGCAATAAAATATTTTATCTCTGCGGAAGCGGCGCAATGATT
>JACPCC010000131.1 GCA_016179995.1 Candidatus Woesearchaeota archaeon
ATCAGAATCAAAAGGTAATTCATCCTCAACTAATTTTAATTCTTGAGCTCTGGCAATCATTTGATCTAATGAATTTTGAGAGATGTAAGAAAGAACTATTTTACCTAGACTAGTTGGACCGGCATCACAGGATGCATAAGCTAGTTTATCTGTTTCATCTATTCTAAATCCGAACGCTCCCCTAGTTGACATAGTCCATATAGAACGCCACCGATTTATAAATCTTTATGTTGAGATTACTAATAAGTAGTTATTTATTGGAGTTGCCACACTTTCCAATCTCTCCCGCAAACCTTTTAAATAAACGGCAACCTAGAGCCAATATGTTATATCGAAGAGAAGGCATTCCGGAAGAAGATGAAATTATTCTTTGTAAAGTCACTAAATTGTTTCCTAACTCGGTCTTTGTAGACATTTTAGAATACCCCGGAAAACAGGGCATGATTCACATTTCTGAGGTCTCTCCGGGAAGAATCAGAAACTTGCGGGATTTTGTCAGTCAAGACCGACAAATTGTCTGTAAAGTGCTGAGAATTGACCGAGAACGTGGTCATATTGACTTATCTTTACGCAGAGTAAATACCACGCAACGCTCTGAAAAATTGGAAGAAATCAAGCAAGAATTGAAAGCCGAAGCGTTGATCAGCAATCTGGCTAAAAAACTTCAGCAGCCGGCGGAAAAGTTTTATCGGGACTTGGTAGCTAAAGTATTCAAAGAATATTCTCATTTGTACCTCTGTTTCCGTGATTTAGTAACGGGAACGGTTAATTTAGAAAAAATGGGTTTGGAAAAGAATCTAGCTAATGAAATTACTACTGCAGTCACCTCAAAACCACTTATCTTGGGGCTGGTCGTTACAGAATTAGAGTAGAAGCTGGAGATTATAAAGAAGCGGAAAAAATCTTGGCTAAAGTACAGGAAGTAGTTGCTAAATTTGAAGATAAATTTTCTACCGGTTCGTTGATTAGAGAGAAGAAAGAGTAGGAATATTTTAAGAAAGATTATTAATTGAGGATTATTAATTGAGTATTGATTAAGGTTAAAATGGCCCAACACATCCATAAATGCACTTCTTGCGGCACTTATACCATGAATGAAGAGTGTCCCGGCTGTCAAGGAAAGACCATTTTGCCTCAACCTGCGAAGTTTTCTATACCGGATAAATATGGAAAGTATCGTCGTGAAGCACGGAAAGAAGAGTTGAAGAAAAAAGGGTTGTATTAGGTTTGTGTTGGAGATGTAAGAATTAAATTAATAATACCAATAACCCATATACGCAACTTTTATTAACCCCAAAGTTTTACCAATATTCGATGTTTGAACTTAAAAAAGAGTTGGAACAGAAAGTTTCTTCTAAGATAAAATCTCAGCCGCATTATTTGGCTTTGTTAGATTATATTATCAATAAAGAGATCAATAGTAAAGAGCATCTTGCTTCTTATTTAGGGCAGGAAGTGGCTTTAGTAGAATCTTGGCTGAAAGAAAATAAACAAGTTGGAGCCAAGACCATGCGTGAGAAAGTAACCCATTTAGAAGTCTTGAAAAAATGCCAAGGATTGACGAAGGAATTCTTGGAGTAGAAATTAACTAATTTCCCTTGTAACCGAACTTTTGGTCATATTCTTTGTGATCAATAAAATCGAGGACAAAAGCGATGATTTCTATCTCATTCTCTCCTTCTGTTAAAGTGTATAACCTCCGCCAAAAAGCAGGAAGTTCTACGCGAAAAAGATTTACGGCAGAATATCTTTGTCTGTATTCTTCTGGAATTTTATCTTTACCAATCGGATTACCATAGTGAGGATTAGTTTTTATCAATTCTACTTTTTGATTAATGGCTTTGAGAATCATACGCTCCGTTTTAGAAGTCGGAGCCTCTTCATTGAGATGTTTGTACACTTCTTCTGCTTCTAAAGACAACTTTATGCGTACTATTTTCATAATTCAAATCCTTCTGCAATTGCTTTTTGAAGATTGGGATTAGGGTTGTGAATCCAAGTTATACCTCGCATAGTGACTAGAATTTTATTACTCAGTTCAAGGTATTCAAGAATAACTTTAAGAGTGTTATGATTCACTTGACGTGGAAGTCTGCGTTTAAGTTTGGCAATAGTTATAACACTTTCATTCATATGTTTAAGAATATCTTCTACCATAAGGACAGTATTTAAAGTTGGAGCATGTATTAATTCTTGCATTTTAATCACTAATTATTATTGATTTGTAACTATAAGTTATTAGTTAGTATATAAATTTTTCGGTGAAGTCAAAGAACCGCCCACCAGTGAAACTAACACCGGTGGAAAATTCATATTTTAGTTAGAACAAACAAATCAGAGTGAAAATGGCAGATGAGATAGTAAATATTTAGTTAATTATTCAACATTCCGCCCCACTCTACTACAGTAAATCCGTTTCTTTTAGGAGTAATAATAACTGGTTCTTTAATAGAAATTACTTTGTTTAATGGTTTGAAATAAAAATTTAGCCTAATCAAAGTGTCAGGTTGAGGTGAAATGAGCAGGTTCACATTCTTCTCTAAAAATGATTTTTCTATTAATCTTATTTCGTAGTAGTTTGCTTGAGGTAATTCATTCAACCAATAATCCAAGAACTCTAGTTTTTCTTTTTCGTTTAGATCGAGCTTTTTAAGATTGAGATTAAACCAAGATTTGAGGTCATCAGATTTAACCACCCAGCCTTCGTTAGGCAATTGTAGTTTATTCTATTGAGCTTCGTAAAATAAATAATCCCATTTATTATCTATAAGACCATTTTTAGAGACAAATACTTTCCAATCGCCAGAATATTTTGGGATGTCTTTTAGTAATTTTCCGTTAATGTCTAAATGTACACTTACCAAAGAGTCTTTGGTTGGATAAAAATAAATGGCCGGTTTCTTAAAAACAATATTAGATGCCGCCAGAACATAAAACAAAAAAAGAGTAATACTATTCCTATAACAACAAAAAAAATCATAAAAATGCGTGAAACCGTCTCACCATGCACTAAAGTCCTGAGAATTGCCGGGCAATTCTGGGATGCTAGAAAAGTCGTTGCTTTTCTCCGCA
>JACPCC010000101.1 GCA_016179995.1 Candidatus Woesearchaeota archaeon
AATTCTTCTCTTTGAAATGAGAGTCTTCCTAACATTAAACTAGATTGCGAATCGTCTGGCTGTAAAATTAGGATGTTTTTATAAAGAGATTCTAAATTGATTTTAATATCTCCAATATTATCATTCCCTTTGTGTTTGTACAGTTCGACCAGTAAATTATTTAGGTGCCTATAATCTTGAGTAAAATTTTCTTTATTTTCTACAAATAGCCTTAAAGTGTCTTCCATATTATAATTATGTCGAATACTTTTTTTTGCAGTGGAAATGCAATGAAGCGGCAATTCTCCGGCATCAAATAAAGAAAATATTACTTTTTCATCCGTTATTTTCAGCGCTACTTTTTCTACTTTTTGCAAAGGATGATATACTTGCTGTTTTTGTACTATTTTATCTCCTATTTTAGTAGTTAATGTATGTAATGCCACTCCAAGCTTTTTTTCTTCAGCTTTTCCTACCTCTGGTGTTATTACAAATTCTACATCTTCTGAGGAAGAACATTCTACGCTAGCTAATGGCATATAATGTGACAGTTGTAAGTAAGCAAGTTCTGCAGCATGAAGAGCCAAATCCCATTTATTTTTACTAGTTAGTGTTGCAGCTAAAAAGAGGTTTACTTGATAAGAATTAGTATCTACTGGAAACGATTCAGGAGAGAGTTCCAAAAATGGTTTAGTCGATGATTCTTTATCAACATATATGGTCCCTTCAGTGGCTTCATTAAAACGCAGTACTCTTGTTTTCTCTAATATCTCTTCCAATGCTAGCGCTGCAGGGGAAGAAAAAGTGTTTGCTTCCAGCATTTTTGTAGCTAAATTACCAGTTAAATCACGTCCAGTTTTAATGTAAGTGTACAAAAGCCAATCAGCTTCAGGTCCATTAATGATTGGTTCAGCTTTTTGCTCTCGACGATTATAAAGTAAAGTTAATTTTAAATACTCTTCTTTTTTTGGGTCATTTTCTTGTTTTTGGTCTGCACAGAAAGAAGCTAACTTGTGTATGTACTGTTGTGCACTAGTACGAAGCTCTACTAAATCCTCTGGAGAATATGTTTTTGGGTCATCTTTTGAATCAGAAGCGATATGCTTGAATTCTCCCAAAGCTTTTTCAAAAAGAGATAGTTTATTTTTATCATCTTCGGAAGTCAAACCTTGTTGGCAGTATAAGCCGCCTAGACAAAATCTAAAGCTTAAATTACCCGGTTCTTCTTTTAGGTAAGTCTGGCAGAGCTCTATTCTCTCATTGATGGAAGAGGCGTTATCTGGTAAACTATTAATTAGTGCAATATAATTCTCACGTGTATTAATGTTGTCCATGTAGTTTTTATGTTTTTTAAACTATATCGGTTATTCCTTAATTCGTTAGACTATCTCTTACCTATACCTTTTTCGTTGTTAAGAGGTTTGATATCGTTTCTTTTTCAGTTTCATTAATCTCTAAGGTTTCACATAACTTAATTATATATTTCGAAGCTTCATTAAGAGATGCTACTGGAAGAGCGTTGCGTTGGTTTGTAAGTCCGCTTATCTTTTCACCTATCATTAGTATTTTCGCTTCTACTTTTTTGATCTCACGGTTGTTATCAGTTAGTTTAGAAGTTATATCCGCAACCACTTTTCCATCCTCCTCAGAAAAATTTACTTGAAACTTAGTGTTAGCTGTAGCATATTCAGTCTTTAAAATTTGCTGCTGTTCTTTTAGTTTCTTTAATGTAATCTCATTCTGTTTTTTATTTTTTTGTTCTTGCTGAATATTAGTCTGAAACGGTTCAAACTGTTCCATTGCACTTTTATAACCATGAGATATTTCTCCGGCATTTTTAATTAATATCTCAACTAAAGTCTGGCGTAACTGCTCTTTTTCTTGTGCAAGCATCTTACTTCCACCGCGTTCTTTTAGGTTTGAATAAGAATATGCATCCGCGCTAACACACTTTTCTAACTCATCTTTAGTAATCAATCTTTTACCAGACCATTGTGTAACAAACTTGTCTAAAGGACGTAGCACTAAGAGCTGTTTATGCGTTTCATCTCTTTCTGTAACAAAATACTCACTTTCTCTAGCAATTTCTTCTATTCTTTTATTTATCTCCGAAGCCGTAGGTAATTTCAATTTTTTATTGACATCGTATCCTAAATTAAATTTTAGTTCTTCATTCTTGACGTAGTCAAAAATATCCAAGTTGTCAACTCCGTACTTAAGAACAGCATATAAAGCCATTAAAGAACTGGAATCTCGTGTTTCATCTTTCAGGTTTTTATCAAGACAAAACTGTAATAACTTATATGTTTCTAAGTCTTCTGCTGGTTTTTCATTATTTATTAAAACAAAGGAGCCCATTAAGTCGTCAGTTATATGGTCACATACGTTGATTTCACTTAAAAGCACTTTTTCTTCTAGTTTCTTTAGTTGCTCAGCAGTTAAGTTCTGATCCCTGAAATCTTCCAATTCAAAACCGGCAGTTATGTTTGCTGGCCAAAGATCTCTATGCGGCATGTTAATACTATGCCCGTCAGCTATAGCCTCACTTACTGTAAGTGTAACTTTATAGGCAAAAGCGTCTATAACTTCTGCTGGTATTTTATTATCTTTCTTCAGCTCTCCTAGTTTTTTAGCTACAGTAAGAACATCTGACCCTCCATATTCCATTAAAAGAGCAGTCAATGGTTTTTGACTATCATTGCCGTTTCTAGCGGTTCCTGTTTTTTCTATCTGTATGAAATATTTTGGCAGTTTAAATTTTATGTTAACTAATTCTTGAACGTGGGCTTTAAACAGTTCACCCATTTGTCCTTCTGACGCGTTTATTTTTAGCACGTGTTTTTTCTGATCTTCATCTACTACCAGGTAAGCATTGCGTTTAGATGTTCCTAACACTCTTTCAACAGTATATTCTGTAGACTTATTATTATTACTATCTGTAAAATAAAATTTTTCTTCTTGTATTTTCATTTTAAATTCCTCCACATAATTGCCATTTGTTTTGTTGGTTTAAACCATCTTGGATTGTTATTGTTTGGTCTCCTTTCTTTACTTGTAATTGATTCTCTTTTAAGTACCACAAAGCTGTGCCATCATACCAAAAGTCCTGCACTCCATGTTCTGTTAAAGCCTGACATTCATTTTCTTTAGCTAGATATACTGGGCTTAGCCCACCACGGCCAATCTTAGCTCTGAAAAGTACTCTAGGTTCTTCTTTTTCTGCAGTATCTAGCTGTAGTTTGATAACAGCGGCTTGTGCATCATTACAACTAGTAAAATAATCCCCATTTCGCAGAACTTTGCCATCGGTTGTTCCAGCATACCAATTTCCTGTTGCATCAACAGTTATGGCGGAAAGCTTTGTTTTACAATCATATTGTTCAGTATTTCTAAAAGAATTATCTAAAATATGATCTAGTGGAATGACAAACACTTTTTGTCCGGAAATCAGATATAAATTATCTTGGTTAGCGGCGGCTCTTATTTGTTGTCCTTGATTTATTTCCTCAGGAAGATAGATTTTTTTTAAAGAAATGGCTGATTTCTCTAGTAATTCTTCCAAATGAATTGAGGCCAGACCTAACTCACTATGTACTGCTAACAAATAGGGACTTGTTTTTCTTGAAACATTACCTGAACCATTACAAGAAACAGCAAAGAGTGAGTCCAAAACACCTTCAGTGTTAGTGGTCGGGCTAATAAAAAGAGAGCGTTCTTCTGTCTCTGCTGGGTTGAATAAGTAAATATTCTTCTGACCAGCTGCAGCAACGTAAGCGACATTATCAACGTTTAAAGAAGTAAGCGAATGGATTTGGTCCTTTCCTATTCGAATAAATGGATGTTGTTGCCTTATTTCACCAGTTCTGCCTGCATTTTTAACTACTGTAATCTCTTGAGAATTGGCTAACACAATATAACGTTCTGGAAGTAAAACTGATTCTTTTTTATCTGACGCGGAACGATTAGAGGTGTTTAAGGTAGTAATTGACTCTTTACTTTGCTGCGGGTAACCCTCAATTATTTCATTTTCAATCAGCGCAGCCATCACTTCGCGCATAGCCGTTAAAGAATTATGTCTTGCCTGTTTAGAAAAAGAATGTAATGAAGTATCTAGGCCATAAGGTTGACCTTGTCTAAAACGTTGTGGTCCACAAAAAAACATTCCCACCCTAGAGTTTGAACCTTCTTTATTTTGTAGTACTTCTTGGAAATAGGCATTAGAAAAAGGCGCTTCTTTCGATGATGGTGTCAGAGAAAGTGCTTTTTCTCTGCTTTGTGCAGCCGCTTTTATGGTTTTAATGAGGGTTAAACTGATTTCTGTATTGACATCACGAGTCTTATGATAATCATCCCAATATTTTCCCATGACATCTTGCATATAATTAAAAAAACTGCGCGCATCGAAATTACTTGTAATCTTACGCAAAGGCTCATCTTCCTGATTTTGTAACAAAGGCACCACCATATTACGGTCATGCCATCCAGCAATACCTTGTAGTTTTACCACATAATCTGGCACACTTTCTTTTTTCTTAATAGCAAGCAAACGTTCATCTTCGTTAAGAACTCGTTCTAATCGACTGAGGTCATAGCCCATATAAGCCACTAAAGTTTTAGTCAATTGAGGACAAGCTACAGCTAAGAGGTTAGAAGTCAAGCATGGTTCATTGACGGCATTGATATAAGTTGGCAGGTTGACATACTTTGGCGCTCTGCTTAGAAGTTTGCTGATCTCTTCTCCACGTCGCATCATCAGGGGTGCAGAAAAAGGGAATTCATCCAATATACGCATGCCTATCTGGAATTCATCATTAACTTCTGTTAATTTTTGAAGAAGAAGATAGGTTATGTTCCAATCTTTAGTAAATTCTTTTTTGGAATTGGGAATAAATTTATGGCTATCTGCAGTGCGTTGATATGCAAAGTAGTCTGAGTCTAAATTTATTTTTAATTCGGTAATTGAAGATCGTTCAGTTTTAGATTTGAGACAATAATCAATGTGTGTCTGCAAACTTGCGGGCTGAAAGCCGGCAGTAGCATCCACGATAATGTCAGAGCCCATAAAAAATGAAGTGAAATTATTTTCTAATTTTACGGTTCCTCTCGCTTTTTTTATGTTTAATTCAATCGCTTCAAAATTATTTTCATTTGAATTACCACTTCGACGAAAATCAGTATCGTTCTTGTATCTTCCTGTGTAAAAAACTATTGAATCAATTGTTTCTCTAAATTGTTCCTGCTCTTCTGAAGGAAGTGAAGCGATAGTACTAAACAAATGTTGTATGAACTTTCCTTTGCCCAAGATACCCAAAGTTTTTGTTGTCATAACTTTATTCTCTTCAAAATTTAGAAACTATTTAAAGGTTGTTATTCTTAAATAGTAATTTTGATTAATAATCTCCTCTTGGTAGTCAAATTAAGGGGTTACAATTTTTCCAGATATACTCGCCAATAGCTAAAGACGAAGTCAACCCTGGACTCTCAATACCGACAAGATGAATGCAGTTGTTGAAATTTTTATCTGGTTCTATTATGAAGTCGTGAGTGTTACGTTCTTCCGCCAAAATTCCAACATGTCCTTCTCGTAAATCTTCTCTTCTAATATTTGGAAAGTATCCTACGATTCTCTCATAGAAAAAATCTAAAGAAACATCATGTTGATAATCTTTTTTAGATGCAGCTACTTTTATTACCGGTCCTATTCTTATTTCATTCCCAGCGATGGTAGGAGTTAGATGTACGCCGAGGTCGTAAAAAGTTCTTCCTTCCTGTTCAAAAGACCAAGGCAGTGGATATATGCTTCGCTTAATCTGTAAATTGTCTTTGTTCTTGGCTACAGCATAAAGACCTTTTACAGGTACAGTTTCAAATAAATTATTTGGGTTTATATTTCTAGCTAGTTCCTCGGCAGAAAGTCCGGCAGCATTAATCACAGCTTTTGTTTGTATATTATAAGTTTCATTGCGTTGTTGTAAAGAAATGGTAAATCCGTCTTGTTTTGGTTTAATATCAGTAACATTTGTTCCTAATAGCACATAGACTCCATTCTTTTCTGTTTGCTGAAGTAAAGCTTGAAGATAAGCCATACTGTCAATAACACCAGTTGTTCCGGAAAACAGGGCCGAGTAAGCATTTACATTTGGTTCTAGTTCTTTAATTCTTTTAGTATCGTTAATTTTTATTATTTCTGGAACGCCATTTTGTGTTGCTTTATGCAAGAGCTGTTCTAATATTTTATCCTCTTCTTTGTCCTTGGCTACAACTATTTTTCCTTCAGTTTCTAAAGGGACTTGATAATCATGACAGAAAGAACGAAGCAAAGAATTGCCGCGCAGGCATAATTTTAACTTTAAACCTTCATCGTATAAGCCGGAGTGCACAACCTCTGAACTGCGGCCTGATTGTTCCTGACCAAGATGAGAATGTCTTTCTAAGACTAATATTTTTTCGGGAGAAATATGACGAGAAAATTCTCTTGCTGTAGCTAATCCGACTGCTCCTCCCCCCACAATAGTTAGAAGAAATTCTTCCATTATTTAAAAAAATAATTTAAATCTTTATAAGAAGGCGTAGTAATGAAGCATACTAATTGGGCACACTAACAAGGACAACAATAAAACTAATAAATCTATAACCATATCATTTTAGATAGTGTAAGTATGGCCAATGTAGTTTTATTAATTATTCATACATAAACTATATAAAAAGGTGTAGTATTTAGCTATACACCTACATGGTAAATGATGATATTTTAATAGATCTTGGATTTTCTAAGAACGAGAGTAAAATATACACTTCGCTTTTGGAAAAAGGAGCGGCAACTTCTACCGAGATTGCAGATATTAGTGGTATTCATCGTGTTAATGTTTATGATTCTGTAGGCAAACTCAAGAAAAGAGGATTAGTGGCTGAGGTTATGCACAATGGAAAGAAGTGTTTTCAAGCCGCGTCTCCTGAAGCTTTGCGTAATATCCTCAAAGAAAAAGAGATTAAATTGGAAGCTGCCATGCCACAGTTTCAAATGTTCAATTCTTTACATCCACACGTTCATAACGTGCAGGTTTATGAAGGCTACGATTTCATCCGTAATATGTTTTTACAGTTTCTAGAATCGCGACAGGATATTTATGATTTGCAGATACCTAATTTTGTGCTAGAGCAGATGGGCTCTTATTTTCAAGAAGTGATTCATAAACGTCGAGCTGAGCAGAAACAAATGATGTACCATATCTATTCAAAAAAAGCTTTGGAGCGCATAAAGTTTCTGAATACTTTGCCTTACACAGAAGCTCGTTTTCTTGAGGCTATGGAAGAAGAACCGGTAACAACTACTATCTGTGGGGATATAGTTGCTATTCAAGTTTATTATTCTGACCAACGTCAAAAACCTATGACTATTTACATCAAGAATGCACAGATTGCAGCAGGTTATCGTAGTCAATTTCTACTTTTGTGGTCGCAAGCGAAGAAACCTGAGTAAATATTCGATTAGAAATTGATTTTTGTTCGTACTTTATTCAATAAAATGAGTTATCTCTAAAAATTTTAATGTGACTCATACTCTTTACTCAATGATTCTTTATCAAATCTACTTCCGCCCCAAGTATAATGAATATTGCTGCCTTCATCTAGTTTCTTAACAGTTTCTTCATCAAAAACTGCGGCACAGGCAGAGTGTTTGTGATGATAGTTGGTAGGAATAAAAGAAATAAAAAAAGCTTCTTCCGTAGTTTTAAATCCAATGGCATAAGAGTTATCTTTATCTTGTGGCCTAGTTGAGATCTGGAGATTTTCTTTTTTCTTTCCACTAAATCTTTCTAATGTTTGCAGAATTTCTTTTGGTTCATCTGAAGTAGAAAATAAAGCTTGCAGATAGGGAAGGCCATTTTCTTGAGATAGTAAGTTCTCTAAAGAGAATTGTAACTTTGAAAGATATTTTTGGTTATAACGAACTCCGGGGATTTGTGGTAATGGTAGTACTGGGTTGTTATTAAAAAAATAGTGATGTAATGGTACTGTCTTACTATCTGTGGGAGGTATAATCCTACTGCCATAATGCTGAATTATTCTCATCTGTAAATTTTCTGAGAAAACATTTGTGCTGGTAACAATTTCATACTTTGCGAAATGTGGTTGTAATCTATGTAAATTTTCAGAACTGCTTTCTTTTCCTGCTCGATAAATATCTGAAGCAGAAGCAAAAATTTCACCCCAATCATTATGGGTTTCTATCCAACCAGACTGGTTATTAACCCAGATACATTGAGAATTAGTCCAGGGAGCAAGATAACAAGCCATAAGAAATTATTTATCAAATTAATTAAATAAGTTGTGTATCAATGATTCAGATAAAGCTTACTCTACTTTAACTTTAGTTCCCAAAGCTTGACCAGGCAATCCTGCTTCAGCAAAGATAGCTCGAACTGCGCCGTTTCGTCCATGTAAAGCAGATACTTTGCCTTTTATGACTTTTCCGGCAGGAGAAGTCCAACTAACTGTTTTACCGATAATTCTAGCAGCTTCTTCAGCAGTGTCTGCAGCTTTGATAATCATTTGCTTCAAGTTCTGATGATGCCTTCCTTGGCGATAATGTAAAACTACGGCTTCCATGTCAGCTTCAAAATGTGGATTATTTATAAAGGTTGTTGTTGAAGATTTTGAAGTGGAAGTATTTTAAGCTTATTGAAAAAGTATTGAATTTAATCTGATGATGTGAGTAATTGTTAATTTAGGAATATATAGAATTATACTTCTTATGATTTAAATACTTAAAACCAATGACCTCTAAACTGAACCAATGTTCAACAAACATTTAATTATTAATGAAGGTAAAATACCGATTCTAGTTGTAAGTATCCATAGTTGTCATGCTAATAGCCCGATTGATTCTACTAATTCAAAAGAAGCACAAATAACAAAAGAATTAAATGAAACTTTGCATAGCAAATTGAATTATTATTCTTTTATTTATCTGGCTACAGAACTAGATGTATTCGAGAGACTAAAGAATCTTTAGTGGCGTTAATAGGAAATATGCTTTCTGTTTACGATAGAATTGGAGTCATAAGTCTTCACGCTCGAGCTAGAAAACACACTTTGAAGCAATATCCAAATAGTATATTTGAGTTAGGTACACTAAAAGGAAAGGCACTAGATCCCATTATTGCAGAAAATCTTAAGAATAAATTAAGCCAGGACAACATAGTATTTGATTATAACTATAAAATGGCTGGTGGAACTGAAATCAAAATAATGCATAAGATGTTTAATAATCCAAGATATGAAAGTGATGAATCAAGTAAAAATTATAATTCTAACAGTAATAAGTTACAGATAGCACAATTGGAATTTGATGCTTGGAAACGAACCGAAGATTGGGTTAGAAATGGAGTAGATCAGCGTTTTTATACCTGCAATGTTCTGGGAGAAATATTAATTCAATATTTATCTCGATTAGTCAAATAGCTAAACTACAGATTAACTAAACTCTACTAAACATCACAACTAGCGGAAACTTTTTCTTAACGATATCAATCATTTAAAACATAAATTCTTAAAAACACCTCCACTACCATAAACCTATGCTCAAAGGCCAAATAGTTTCAGGTGATTTTTCTAAGATAGTCATGAGAATTAAGTCAGATCAGAAAGTCGAGCTTGGCGAACTATTAATTCTCGAAGAGAAACAGGAAAAGTATCTACTTCAAGTGTATGATTTAATCTACGGCAGCCAGATATCCAGCCAGAACTTAGAAATGGTGGCGGGGATGAACTTAGAGGAAGGCAGCTTTAATTTAATAGATGAGGAGTTAAGGAATTATCAATTGGCTTTATTGAAGCCGGTATTGAGCGTTTCTCTCGAGTCTCAGCAGTCTAAAACCTGTAAAAAATTGCCAGCTTTCTTTTCGTCTATTCGTCAAATAACCAAAGAGGATTTATTTTTTATTACTAAACCAGATAATCCTTTATTCTTAGGAGCCTTACGTTCGGGAAGCACTAATTTGGATTTTGATATTTTTCTTCCGGGTCAAGATGTATTGTCGCATCACGTTTTAATCCCGGCCAGTACGGGAAAAGGAAAAAGTAATTTGCAATTTTGTATCTTATGGGATATCGCTAGTAGAGATTATGCTGGGATGTTAGTTCTCGATCCGCATGATGAGTATTATGGTCGTACAGGTTATGGATTGAAAGATCATCCGCGTCGGGAAAAAGTGGCTTATTATACACCTGTTGCTCCGCCTCCAGGTGCTCGTAGTTTGAAAGTCAATCTTCACAAATTAAAGCCGGAGCATTTTCAAGGCGCAATTGCTTTAAGCGATCCGCAGCGTCAGTGTCTTTACATGTTTCATAAAAGATTCGGTCAAGAATGGATTTCTGAAATTTTAAAAGAAACAAAAATTGAGAAAGTGCAGTTTCACGAGGATACTTTAGCTGTCGTCAAACGCAAGCTCATAGCTTTATTAGGATTGGATTTTGTTTCTGGAGTAATGAATTGCAGCGGCATATTTGATGATGTGGCTGGAGAAAATACTATCAGCGAAATTTGTCAGGAGTTGGAAAAAGGGCATTTAGTTATTGTTGATACAAGTTACTTTTCAGGGGCACTTGAAATTTTATTGGGCAGCATACTAGCTTCAGAGATATTTGAGCGTTATAAATATTATAAAAAGAACGGACAGCTGGAAGATAAACCTGTTGTTTCTATTGTCTTAGAAGAAGCGCCAAGAGTACTTGGCAGCAAAGTATTAGAGCAGGGCGGAAATATTTTTGAGACTTTGGCTCGTGAAGGCAGAAAATTTAAAATAGGTCTTATTGCTATCACTCAGCTGCCCTCGGAGATCCCTAAAAATATTTTAGCGAATATGAATACAAAAATAATCCTGGGATTGGAAATGAGTTCAGAACGCCAAGCAGTTATGGATTCTGCGGCGCAGGATTTGAGTCAAGATAATCGTAATATTGCTGCTTTAGATAAAGGCGAAGCTTTGGTGACTAGTATTTTTACTAAATTTGCTGTGCCCATAAAAGTTCCATTGTTTAAAGAATTTGCATCGAGGACGAAGAAAGAGACTGTTTCTAAAGTGTCTCAGGCGACGATGAATGATGAATTTTTTAGGTAAAGTTTCTTGGGTAAGAATGTTTGTTTTTGTTTTTTTCAAATC